>JBHHWX010000352.1:0-6537 GCA_046756745.1 bacterium
ATCAGCTCATCTGATTTGTTGGCGTAGGAGAGATAATAACAATAGAGACAACGAATCGTGCAAAAGGGAATGTGAACATAGAGGCCCAGCGGAACATCCTCGGGAGTTAAATTCGAACTGTTCAACAGAGCCGCTACTTCCTTAGCCGATTCTCTCTGCCAGCAAGAAAAGGGTGGGTAGGCTGATACGAAGTAATTGCCCTCTAAAGGCGCCTCGGTTTCCCGGGTCAAATTTTTGTTGTTAGTTAGGCTCATTCATACACCGAGTTTTGGTAAAGATCTTGTAAGAAAGGGATAATCCTATGCCAGGTTCGTTTTGTTCAGTCCTGCATAAGCTTCAGTAAGGTAATGATAAGATATATAATTTTCTAATAATTTTTCAAGGATTTTGATCTCTCCGGTTTGCGGGCAAAGGACGTTTTAGATGCAGTATGGCAGACTTTGTATACGACGTTCATGCCTCCAGCGGCGAGTTCTTCGTGAATTTTGAGTGGGAGAATGTGTTTTGCTGGTCACAACTCTTTTCTTTCGATTCAACTGCCTTTATCAGGGAAGAATTTCTTCTTAAAGTATTCATGCTTTTCTTTTGCCAGCGCCAGCACCCGCTGAAACTCCGGATCATCCCGCACCGAGTCAAGAAATGAATCTCTGAGCAAGAACGGATAATTGAAGAATCCACCTTCGACGGCCTTTCGCAGGGCTCGAAGGCAGTCAGCTTTATCACCTAGCAAGGCATATGTTTCTGCGATAAAAAGCCAGTGATCCGCATCAGGAGGTCTTCCCTGTTCCGACCGCCGTAATGCTCTCAGTCCCTCATCGTTGTTTCCTTGCACCGACGCTTTCAGCGCGCTGCTCCATAATCCTAATTGAGCCTCGGGCTCCATGGCGATGGCGCGGTCAAAGTAGGTCACTGCCAAACCAGATCGACCCTGTCTCAATAGCGCCCATCCCCGGAATGTGAACGCATATTGACTTCCTTTGTCTATTTCAAGGGCTTTGGGAACTTTGTCGTACTCTCCGAGATAACAATACGTGACGCCAAGCGATCGAAATCTGAGGTCACGTGGGTCGAGCGTTACCGCAAGTTCCATCTCTTTCGCAGCCTCTTTCATAAATCCAGAATATCGGTAGGCGTAACCGAGGGCAAAATGGGCCATGGCGCTGTTAGGGTTAATTGCTAACATTCGTTTCGCTAACTTCTCGGCATTCTCCAATTTTCCCGTCTCTGTATAAAGCGTTGATAAGTTGCCAAGAGCGCTGAGCAGGTCTGGATTCAATGAGACGGCTTTCTGGTACGCTTGTTCCGCTTCCCAAATTCTATCAATGGACCACAACTTAAATACAGCCAGGCGGTGAATGCGAAAGCCGAGCTCATTGAAGGCAGGTGCAAAGGTGGAATCGATTTCTATGGAGCGCTGCAGCAGCTCAATGGCCCGGTGGATACCGTCGATAGTGGATGGTTGTGCGATACCCCTGAGATAAAACTCATAAGCTGTTGCATTCCGGGGCACATCTACTTGCATTCGCTGACGCTCTTCGGCGGAGAATTGTACTTTCAGACCTCGAATGACCTTCTCCGAAACCATGTCCTGAAGCTTAAAGGCATTTTCATATTTGACCTCAATGGGTTCCCGCCAGATCAGCTCATTGGTATTTACGTTGACCAGTTCAACATCGAGACGCACCCGATCTCCCTGCACCTGATAATTGCCTGCGAGAACATATTCGACTTTGAGTTCACTTCCCGCTTCCCGCACATCCACCACCCGGTTCTCATATGGACGAATCGAACTAGAAGGCCGAACCGAGATGCTCTTGAGATAAGCCAGGTCACCAATTATCTGGTTAGCAAGCGCATAGCTCAAGAAATCTGTTTCCGGGTCACTGCGAATGTTGGAAAAGGGTAACACGGCAAGGGCATGCAACTCAGGCACGTTTTGCTTTTTGTCACTCATGACAAAGTAACCGGCTAAGGCCGCGAGCACGATTACAAGAAGCAGGACTGGAGCAAACTTCGAGGTGGATCGTCGTGCAGTACGAGACACCTCTTTTCTCGACTCGGTCTCTTTCTCTCTCAGACTCTGCAGATCACGGATGACTTCTTCTGCTTGCTGGTAGCGATCTAAAGGGTCTTTCTTGAGGCACGTGCTGACGATGTTTTCCAGCTCATTCGACAGGCCAGACCTTGAGGTGGTCAACGGCTGCGGTTCTTCGTTCAGAATGGAATAGACCACGGCTTGCTCATAGTCTCCTTTGAAGGGCAGTTTGCCGGTCAGCATTTCATACAGCACAACCCCCAGCGACCAAATGTCCGTTCGGCGATCGACTTCCTCTCCATGTGTCTGTTCGGGGGACATATAGGCAACGGTGCCCATGGTCGTACTGGCTTTGGTCAGCCTCGATTGCCCGGCTAACTTGGCCAAGCCAAAATCGAGAATCTTGACCACGCCATCATGCGTAATCATGATGTTGGCCGGCTTGATGTCGCGGTGAATGATGTTTTGTGAATGGGCTTTGGAGAGACCCTGCACAGTCTGAATGGCGATGCCGATTGCTTCCTCTATTGCCAACGGACCCCGCTCAATCTTCCTCTTCATGGTCTCGCCTTCGTAGTAGTCCATGCAGATGAAGATTTGACCCTCACGGGTTTTATCTATTTCATGAATGGTGCAGATGTTGTTGTGCTGAAGCGCCGAGGCAGCCTGCGCTTCTTGAACGAAGCGCTGCTTCGCCTCCGGGTCGCGCGTCAGATCCGGCGGTAGAAACTTGAGAGCAACCAGGCGTTTGAGTTTGGTGTCCTCACCTTTGTAGACCACGCCCATCCCGCCCTCGCCAAGTTTCTCGAGGATTCGGTAGTGGGAAATTGTTTGCCCAATCATTGGCCTCGACCCGCCTACTTAGCTTTCAGAGGCGATTGTCGTGCACATGGCCGTTTGCCCGGCATAGAAGAGACAGCGCATGCCGACGCGGCTGACCATATAAAGCTGGCCCAAAAGAAACGCCAGGAGAATTGTGAGCCACGAAGCCTGTCCTGCGCCGGGCACGACCAGCCAGTAAATGAACATGAGCACGATCCAGAGTGAACCTATGGCAAGATACAAACCATATGTTTTGAAAAAATTGCCGAACACAACACGAAAAGCCTTCAAAGGTGCGGTTAAAACATTTTTGTGATCCCTGAGCACGGTAACAATTTTGCTGTAATCAAAGAGGATATTCACACTCCAAACGAGCGACCAGAGTATCAGGTATTTAGATACGGTATAGGTGAAATGAACACGCTCATCTATGGTTTCGCGTGTGAGCTCATCGACCGCTTTGGTTAACCAGCCCAGCACAAATTTGAAGAGCAAGAAGTAGAGGATTCCCGCTGTTACGCCAAGGACAAGGAACCGGGGGAAGAAGCGCGCGGCCTGTTGAAAAAAAGAGGGCCGTTCGTCTTGGGAGGCGTAAATAGAAATAAAACCGGCAGAGAAAAAGGTCCACAAAAGCAAATAGCCAAAACCCACGCCCACAATCGCGATATCACCACCCAACAAACGGCCCCTGATAAAGTCGTCGAGTCCGTTGAAAATCGCGCCAATGCCGACGACACTGGGATGGAACGACCTCGCCACCCCGCTGGCTTGTGATGAAAAATTGCGGTACCAAAGGTCGTCGAAACCATGCAACATCTTTACACCAGCCAGGCTCTCGCCCAAAGACTTTTCGATGGCCGAACTTACTGACAGGGCTAAGGTTAGCACTAACAGCATATTGAGTGCGTAAGTGAGAAGAACGTACCGCTTTGTTCGACTCACGGTACGAATTCCCTCTAATAACGCGTCTATAATTTTCATTTTATTCCTTCCTTTTGTTTCATTTCTAATTATTTCTAAACGACAACTTTTGGACCTAAGTGCAAAAAGGTGATTAATCCAAAAGGTGACCTTCTTACTTGATGATAAAAATGCTGATTATTAAAAAGTTATATGCTCGTTTGAAACGAGTATTTTTCTAAGAATCAAGAGAAGGTCACCTTTTTGCACTGTACTCATTTTTTGTTGTACAAAAATTAACACCCAAAATGAAAATAGAACGACGGAATTTGCCGCTTCTTCGTGTTAAGAAAAATATGCAAAGAACTCCAGCAAGCTTTGCATCCAGATCATCCATTTGGAGGCCCATTTGGTTGCCGAAATTTTCGCCCTGGGTTTACTGGTCCAGGTGTTGTTCGCCGTATTTACATCCAATACCAGCTTGTGCTCAGGATCCACTTCGACTTTTGTGATCTTGGAATTTTTCAAATAATCAAATCGCACCCAACGATCCTGACCGTCCCAATTTTCCAGAACTTCATCATCGTCACCAAAGGTTATTTTGACCTCGATCGGTAAGACCGCCTCTCCCCAGCGGCGCACAAAGACAGTTGACTGGAATTGTTTGCTTGCATCAGCATCGTTATCGTTGTCTTCCTCTTTCTTTTCACGCTTTTGGAAGATTAACTCACCGTCTTTTTCAATATATCCCTTAGGCGCACGCACCGGAACAGATTTGACAGAACCGACCGCATAATCAAACATGTTGGAGCTATTGTAAGTTTGTTCGAAAAACCAGGTCATATCCTTGCCGCTAACCTCGTTAACAATGTCGAAGAAATCTTGCGGCGTTGGATGACGGAATTTCCAGCGGTCGAAATAGGTCGACATGGCTTTTTGAAATGTTTCCCAGCCGAGATAGTTTTCTAACGTTCTCAACATCATTCCCGGTTTACCGTAGGAATTCAAGCCATAGGCGCCCGGCCCGTACTCCCAGGAAATGGTCGACATTTTATCTAACTTGAGTGCGGAACCGAAACCGAAGTACCCATCTGCGCTTTGCGTACGCTCGGCAATCGCAACGCCGTGAAAAACGATGGGGATGAATCCCTCGAAATATCGCCAGGTCAGCACCGGATTGGGATAGGCTTGTTCCAAAGTCCGTGTCGTGGAAAAGGTATTGAAGCCTTCGTCTAACCAGGCATGCTCAAACTCATTGTTGGCAATAATACCGTACCAGAACTGATGCCCGGCCTCATGTACGGTCACACCTTCCGGCCGCCGCGATTCAATTGGCGAAAGCCAGCGGGCGCCGCCCGTGAAAAAAGTCGGGTACTCCATACCGCCCGATCCCGAGCGATAGGCGGGGTCCACAATGGTAATGTGATCATAGGGGTAGGCCCCCCACCAGGTGCCGTAATATTTAAGTGCGGCGTGCGTTGCGGCAAAATAGCGGTCTCGCTTGGCCGCATGATCGGGCATGAGCAGTAGTCGCATGTCCACCGTTGGCAAGTCAGGCTCTTCAAACCTCTTGGTGTGAACCTGAAAATGAGGTGTCGTCACCCAGGCGAAATCGTGGACATCTTCCTGGTAATAACGATGCGTGGTCGTGCCCTCTTCGTTATCTTTTTGTTCCACTTCTTTGCCGGTGGCGCCAACCACCCAGCCCGTCGGCACCGTTAGTTTGACGTCATAAACGCCAAAATTTGCGTAGAACTCCGTTTGAATGAATTGATGACAATTCCACTTGCCATCATTTTCAAACACGCCTACTTTGGGAAACCATTGGGCAAGAAAATAATAGTCCCCCCGCACGCCGGTACGGGCAAACGTACGCGGCACTTTTGATTGCCACTGAATTTGCAAACGAATGCTTTCTCCGGGAGCCACCGGCCCTGGCAACATCACCCGAAGCACCGTGCGATCGTGCTCATTGCTGTCATCCGGCTGGATAAATTCCATTTTTTCGGTGAGGTCAGCTTCGCTCCTGCCAGAACCGGATAACATCTTTATAGAATGGACGTCGCAATAAGCCCAGTCCTGATCCCGGTAATTGGAAAAATCAAACGAACGATACCGAACGGACTGAAACATCGAACTTTGATCGTTGCGCCAGGCGTTGTAATAAAGGTGGAATTGCAGCTCCGATGTCGGAAAATTCGTAGTATTCTTCCAGGTCAGAATTTCGGCGCCATCGATCAAGCGATTCTGTACGTCAAGCTTGACATCCATCTCGTAGTTGGCGATGCGCTCACCTAACGCCGAATTTATCAGGACAGGAGACCTGGCTTCTTGAGCAAAGGATTGCCAAAGCCTACCTGTAAGGACAAGGGCGATACAAATGAGAATAACACAAATCTTATTTAGTACCATGACTCCTCCTTCCTTTGTGAGTACTTATCGAAATTAGGTTTGACATGGAATGGTCATCACAAATAAGAAAAATAGTTAAGATGTTCAAGGAAAAAATTGCTTTCAGGGCAAGAGTGAAAGAATTGAAATGAGTAATCATGGCTTTCTTTCAACTTTACTAAAATCTTTTAGGTTTAGCAAAGTTTAGGCGGGCATTTTTTGCAAAAATTTGCTGAGGCGGCTTTGACCACGTGAGTGAAACGTTTCCTGTTCTCCTCGTCCTGGCTAAAATGCGCCGGCAGAAATTTGTGCGCCACCAACTGGTCGAGTTTGGTGGCCCTGCAAGAGTTCAAAATTCAATATGCCCGTCAAGTAATGCAAAATACCAC
>JBHHWX010000353.1:0-6532 GCA_046756745.1 bacterium
GTTAAGCCCTTCAGCGCCGATGGTACTGCCTTGGAAACGAGGTGGAAGAGTAGGACGTCGCCGGGATTTAATTTATGTAAAAAGGGAAAAGAACAAGCTTCTTTTCCCTTTTTTATTTCCTGTATCCATAAATAAATGGATCACATTTTGTCAACAGTGAGATTGTTCATTAAAAAAGCGGAATATTGTGGCAGGAGAATATTCCGCTTTATGGGATTTGGTGAGTCTTACTTTGATGAAAGAATCTTATACATCCCAGTTCCACATTTTGAGCATTTTCCTTTCATCGCTGGACGACCATTCTTCATGGTAACCTTTTGAGCGTCCACCATTTCTGATTTAGTCCGGCATTTTACACAATATGCCATTTCAGCCAAATCAATCACCTCCTTCCCTCACGAATTTAAGTTTCCCCACGCGTTCTACGTATAATTTCATGATTTCTGCTACAAATGTCAAGAAAAATATCAAAATGTTATATAAAATTCTATTGCAAGTCTTTTGTAGAATTTCTATATTTTGCGACTTTAGTTTAGATACATTTGCTCAAAAGTGTATGCATCGGAATAAATAGGGACAGATTTCGTATTTCTATAAAAGTAAATTACTGAGACTCAACACCTTAAACAGAAAAAATATAAACTTAGGAATGGAACATGGAAACATCTAAATTTTTCATGAAAGAAATTCTCGGTGCGCTTGTGATAATTTTGACTGCTCATATTTTTCTTTCGGCATGTGCTTCAACCTCAACCGGACGTACTTTTGAACAGCGAACAGTTGGGCTTTATGTTAACGGTACGGATTTATATAAAAGAGAAAAATATGTGCAAGCTATCTATCTTCTCAAACAAGCTATCGATTTTAACCCAGAGTTTTCTGAAGCATATTACGTTTTAGGGCTGACATACATTCGAACGAAACAGTACTATGAAGCGATCGATAGATTAAAAAAAGCAGACTCGTTGCAGCAAACACTCGAAGAACCGGCGTTCGATGACGCAGATATAAAATTTAATATTGGGTTAGCCTATTTAGGTTTAGAAAATTATCGTGAAGCGTTGAACCATCTTTCAGAGTCCGTTACATTGCGCCCTGGTTTTGCAGAGGCGCATTACAATTTAGCCTATGTCACAGAAAAAATGGATAATAAAACAGCCGCTATTACTCATCTCGAGGATGCTATCAAGGCAGACTCGACAATGGATAAAGCTCTGGTTGCAGTTGGAGTCATTTATAAGAATAAAGGCGAGTTCGACTCTGCTCAGGAGAGTTTCGAAAAGGCTATTAAGATTAATAAGGAGAATAAGTCCGCTTACAATGAATTAGGAAAATTGTATAAGAAGAAAGGTCAACTTGGAACTGCGGCACGATATTTTCGACGCGCCATCCAAATTGACGATCTCTATTCCGAGGCTTATCTTAATTTAGGCTCGGTTTACGTTGATGATGATAATTTAGACAAAGCGTTGAGTACTTTTAAAAAAGTAATTAACATCGACTCGACTTTGCCGGAAGGTTACATGAATTTGGCGCAAGTGAATTATTTGATGGGCGACACACTCTCCGCGTTACAGAATTACAAAAAGGTTCTTGTCTTTGAGCCAGAAAGACAACTTGTGAACTATCAGGTCGCCCTTATTCTTGAACAACAAGGCAATGTTCAGGGCTCTATTGAGGCCTACAAACGAGAGATCGCGATAAATTCCGAGCATGCCTTTAGTCATTTTAATTTAGCGGTTTTGTTGCACCGAACGGGTAAACTCGAAGAAGCTTTAACCGAATATAAGAATTACGTCGCTTTGGTTCCTGATGACGATGAACGGGCACAAAAGGTGAGAAGTATCTTGAGTCAATTAGAAGAGTTAAACTAAATCTCCGAATGGGTTTGAAAATAAAAAGGGTGGCTTAATAAAGGCCACCCTTTTTGATCCGAGTTGTTTCGATAGTCTTCTATCGATTTGGCGGACAACTTCCGTTTCCTCCCCCGCTAATTGCAATGATACCTCTCCGGTTTCCGAAACCGGACCCGTTCAGCGCTCCAGCCGACAGCACGCTCGTATTCGGGACAGCTCCATGGATTGGCGTAAAAGCGCCAACCGAGTCAGTAGAAATTTGCTGCACAACAAAGTTAAAAGATTCTCTTAACTCCAGCAAACTAGATAGCGAAGCCATCATCACCGCGTCTTTATTCACCTTCGCTTCCTCGGCAACTAACATAGCGCTGCTACTCGTCGGGTCACCGAGAGATTTACTCACCACCTGTGCCTTATCCGCGTCTTTTGGCAGGTCGGAATCGTTTGTCTGAAAATCATTTTGTTCACTTATCATGTCTTCGATGGGGACCAGCTCAAACTCGACATTTGTCTCTTTTATGGGCTCGCTTAAAAAAGAGCTCTTAAAAAAAATCACTCCAAAAGCCGCACTTACAATAATGTGAATGAAAATGGAAAGACCCACGGCTTCTTTTTTGGATACACCTTTTCTTAAGTGCGACAAAAGCAAATGATAGACTTTTGGAAACGGAAATTGATTTTTAAATTTCATGGCAAGCTCCTTGAAATAATATCCTTCCAATGTTTACAACTAAAAGAAGAGAGCAGCATCCTTGTGATGTGGGTTCTAAATTAGCTACATTCAAAATTCCAGCTTATTCCAGATAAATTTTTCAAACCGGATGATTTTTCTGCAATGATTCAGAACAACTGCAGTTGATCGTCGGCCTCCTTTTCATTGGTTCTTTGGGTGTCTTCTCTGGTTATGATTTCTTTGATCGACTCTTCAATATCGCGTACAAATCTCGATTGTGCATTTCGCTGAGTCCTCCCGTAAAAGAAGCGACGTTTTGCAGACGTCAGGATCAGTTGGTGTTGTGCTCGCGTCATTCCAACATAAAATAACCGGCGTTCTTCATCCACATCCATAGGTTCCGAATCTTTTTTGAACGGAATGAGACCTTCTTCGCACCCCACGATAAACACTACCGGGAATTCCAGCCCCTTTGCTGCGTGCAGCGTCATCAGAGTCACTCTTTCTGCCCGGCTGTCGTAGTCGTCACTTTCTTGTTGCAGCACGGTATATTCTAAAAAATCCTTGAGGTGAGAGCCAAATGGTTTGGATTTTAAGAGCAGCCTGTTGAAAATTTCTCTGCGTTTCTCATCCTGGTTAACATAGTTTTCAGGATAAAATAATTTCGTCACAACATCAAGACATTCGGAAATAGGTTGACTCTCCCGGTTCTCCAGCAAGATTCTTAAATTTTTGAGATAGGGTAAAAAGGATTGATGCCTCAGGAATTCCTGTTTAAGCGAACCGTTTTTATCTTGCAGAAGCTGCCAAATGGGTGTTTGTGTTTTCTGCGAGTCGTCTTCTACTCTTTTGAGGGTTTGTTCACCAAGTCCACATTTTGCGTTCGACAATAAATTAAGCAGATGATAGTCTGAATTGGGTTCATGGATAAACCATAAATAATTCATCCATTCTTTGACCGCCTTACGCTCAAAAAAGGGCGTCTCACCAACGGTTTGAAAAGGAATGCTCGATCTGTTTAAGGCTTCTGCCAAAAGCCGGCTCTGCATCCCGACCCGGAAAAGAACCACAAAATCTGAGAACGATCTTTCACTTCCCTGGGAGCCGGAGTGAACTCTCCCCGAATCCATTGAAAAATAACTGGTTCCTCCAACCATTTTCTCGATTTCATGAACCACAAATTCCGCCTCTGCCTTATCCGTAGCCGCTTGATAGGTGACAATTTTATTCTGGCTCACGATTTCCGA
The DNA here is from genome assembly GCA_046756745.1 of bacterium. Taxonomy (GTDB): domain Bacteria; phylum Zhuqueibacterota; class Zhuqueibacteria; order Oceanimicrobiales; family Oceanimicrobiaceae; genus JBHHWX01. The sequence continues at coordinate 3,777 of JBHHWX010000353.1, forward strand.
CCAAATTCGACTGCGCTCGACACGCAGTTCATTTTTCTTTATGATCTGGCGTGCGGCATTTAAGATGAGCCGGCTTGAGCGGTAATTCTTTTCGAGTTTGACAATCTTGGCCTGTGGGAAGTCCTCTTCAAATTTAAGAAAAAACTCCTTTTTCGCTCCCCGAAAACCGTATATCGCTTGGTCCGGATCTCCGATCACACAAAGGTTGCTCTCATCCGACATGAGACGCTTTAAGAGTCGATATTGCGCAAAATTGATATCTTGATATTCATCTACCGAAATCCATCTGAACCTCTGCCGGTACTTTTGCGCAACCTCCGGCGTTTGTTCGAGACAGTGTTCCGCTAGAAAAATCAGGTCGTCGTAATCCAGAATCCGGTTTCTTCGCAGCTCACCTTGGTAGGCTTGATACCTCTCGATGAAATCAGCAGTCTGATCGAACTGAGGGGCGCCTTCGCACATCTCCGGGGTGAGAAGTTGAATTTTGGCCGAGGAGATTTTTTTGAGAAAATGTGTGCATTCTTGGTTGTCGAGTGTGGGGTTCAGTCTCCGAAATAACGAAAGACGCTCTGAATCGTTGCAGAGCTGGAATTGGGGCGTTAAACCAATTTTATCGCCGCCGTCTCTGAGAATCTGCACGCCCAACGCGTGAAATGTCTTTACCGTGACAGTGTGTGCGTCTTTTTCTCCCACCAAATTGACTAAACGCGCCATTATCTCTTGTGTGGCTTTATTGGTGAAAGCGATGGCCAAAATAGCCAAGGGAGAAATCCGCTGCTCTTTGATCAAATATGCGATGCGATGGGTTAAGGTTCGTGTTTTCCCAGTTCCGGGTCCTGCGACGATTAATAACGTGCTTTGCGTGTGTTGAGCGGCTTCACGCTGAGCCGAATTTAAATCAAACAAAATATCCTGTGCGCGCTGAAGAGCTTTTGTCGACCTGCCATCCGAATCATTCGTGTTAATTTCACCTGTTTCTTTGCGTTTCCTGTTCACCCGTTTTTGCCGGGAAAAGCCGGACAAAGAATCCTCTTTTTCAGGAACGCCGTCGATTTGATTCTCGCGACGTTTCGGCGATTGGGGTTTTTCCGGAAAGAATCCTAATTGCAGGGAGTAATTTTGGCGCTCACCTTTTTCAAAGAGCTGAATTTTGCCGAACTCACCGTCATAGCCGGCAGCGATTTGCAGCTCACCGTTTCGCATTCTTCGTATGCCTTCACCCAAAAGCGAACCGCCTAATTTTTCGAGATCTTCTAAAGGTACATTTTGCAGAATCTCCAATTCGGGAGCTAATTTTGAGAGCAGAGTTTCATAACTTGAAGTGACGCGTTTTGTACTGACACCGACGTTATGAATTTCGGCTAAAACTTCCGGTAGCGGGATGAGACTTTTATAAGGCTGCCGGTTTGGTGGCAGGTCTTTTAAGTCGCGATCCGCCAACGTTTCGACACGATGCATCACCCCCACTGTCACCTTGTTTCCACATTCTGGACAGATGCCGTCGTGCTCGATGGTTTTTTGAGGATTCCAGCGTACCCCGCATTTACGATGACCGTCGTAGTGGTATTTCCCTTCTTCCGGAAAAAATTCAATCGTTCCGTTAAATGTGCCGGGATCGCCGGTTTTCAAAGCCGTAAAGATCGCCGGATAAGACAATTCGGTGTTGAACAGGTTTGCCTCTCGCGCCAGCTTTGGAGGCGAGTGAGCGTCCGAATTCGAGACCAGTGTATAATCATCCAAAGCGGAAAGGCGCCAATTCATCGGCGGGTCGGATGAGAGTCCCGTTTCAAGGGCGAAAATATGTGGCGTCAGATCCTCGAAGCATTCTTCGATAGAATCAAAACCGGACATGGAGCCGAAAAGAGCAAACCACGGCGTCCAGATGTGAGCCGGAATAAAGTGACCTTGCGGATCCGTTTCTAAGACGATTTCAAGCAGATCGCGAGAGTCCAAACCTAAAATGGGCCGGCCATCGGAACGAATATTGCCGATTTTTTCCAGCCGCGCTTGAAATTCTTCCACGGCGTCAAATGAAGGCAAAAAGACCACATTGTGAATTTTTCGAACCTTTTCGTTCTTTTTGTAGATGTTGCTGATTTCTCCGGCTAACATGAATCGTACCGGGCCGTGACAAGCTTTGAATACTTCGCGTTGAACTGGCCGGGCAAACTCATCCTTCAAGCGGAAAAGACCTTCTTCGGCAGGTTCTAATTTCTTTTTCATTTCAGCCAGCCAACCGGGATGAGCGATATCCCCCGTACCGACGACGTGAACGCCTTTAAGCTGTGCCCATTTGCTGAGATATTCCAAATTGAGGTTTTTGCTGGTAGCGCGCGAGAAATGAGAGTGAAGATGGATATCGGCGACAAATTTCATCGAATTATCTTAGATGGTTAGTCTAACTAATGTAACATAATTCGGGAAATTGTCAACCGTTGATACTTCTATAAAGCTGATCGGAAGGTGTTTTTCCGCGAACGGCGTCCTCGCCAAGTAGACACTATGCTGGGCAGTCCTGGTCGAGACGCCTTCGGCAAGTGAGTTAGGCTTTTCCGACCAGCTTTCTATATGTTAAACCGAAAGCCGCCAAGAATGCTGTACGAGATCCAAGAATTAAAAAAAGAAGAAGGGAATTGGTTGCCAACATAAACCCAATTAAATTTTTGTTTAAGATAGAGTTGGGTTTTTTTGCGGTTTGGTAAATACAATTCAGTATGCACATATATTCCCGGAGAAAAAAACTTCGCTGACTCCCC
>JBHHWX010000354.1:0-6502 GCA_046756745.1 bacterium
AATTAAAAAGATTTCTGGAAATTATTGCCAGACAGGCCGATCGCCTTAACGCCATCATCAATGATTTATTGGAATTATCCCGAATCGAACGGCAGGAAGGAAAATCCGATATCCCACTTGAGACCAAACCCATCAAGCCGGTTCTGGAAGGAGCAGTTCAGGATTGTCAAGAACAAGCAAACCGTAAACAAATCAAGGTCAAAATTCAATGTGATGCACCATTGGCCATTTCGATGAATGTCGCATTGCTGCAACAAGCCATCGTGAACCTGATCGATAACGCCATTAAATACAGTGAAGCCGGACAGGACGTATTGGTAACAGCAAAACAAAAGGAAAATGCACTCATCATTGCGGTGCAGGATTTTGGAATGGGTATTGCCGAAGAACACTTCGATCGTCTGTTTGAGCGGTTTTATCGGGTGGGCAAAGCCCGCAGTCGAAAATTGGGCGGCACCGGTCTGGGACTTGCCATTGTCAAGCACATTGCACAGCTTCACGGCGGCTCGGTTTCGGTGGAAAGCACGCCGGGAGAAGGCAGCATTTTTTCAATTACCCTACCCATAAATCTCACTAACTTCTAACAGTCCCCTCATTTCTTTCTAACACTTACTCCTCAAATTACCCGCATCGAATCATATTTTGATTACTTTCTTAAATCAAAGTTACTTTTTATTATTACATTTGAAAATAACCTTCGAGATAAAAATGCGTGATCTTAAAATTTTAATCGTTGAAGATGAAGAAGACATCCTCGATTTGGTTGGTTACCATTTGGAAGAGGCGGGCTATAAAACCATAAAAGCTGAAGCCGGGGATGAGGCGCTGGAAATAGTGGAACAAACCCCGCCAGACTTGATTGTTTTAGACATCATGCTGCCCGGGATGATGGGCACGGAGCTCTGCAAGATATTGAAACAGCAGGAAGAAACCCGGCACATTCCCATCGTCTTGCTCACAGCCAAAGGTGAAGAAATTGATCGGGTGGTGGGTTTTGAATTAGGAGCCGAGGACTACGTGACCAAACCATTCAGTCCGCGGGAGCTCGTTTTAAGAATCAAAGCCATTTTACAGCGCATGCATGCATCTGAGGAAAGTCACGACATCATTAAGATTAATGGCATCACCATTGACAAACCAAGGCACCAGATTTTGCTGGAGGGCAAACCGGTGTACTTAACGGCGACCGAATTTAAATTGCTTTTGACATTAGTGGAGCGGAAAGGTAGAGTGCAAACCCGCGAAATTCTCCTAGAAGCCGTTTGGGGATATGACTACCCTGGATTTACTCGCACCGTCGATACGCATATACGACGACTGCGTTCCAAATTTGGTTTATGGGGAGATGGTATCGAAACGGTGCGGGGGGCAGGTTACCGTTTTCGCGAGGAGAAATCCTGATGTCCGCATACCAAGTGCTTCATTTCATAAATACTTGGTTTGGTTGTTAGTTCGGAGTTCAAGCTTTAGCCTGGCATTTCCTGGTAAGCAATGGTATTTTTGAAACCTGTACGACGGGTTTCAATTCTCATCTTATCCCCGCGTTGATTACAGAATCCCTCAGCATGAATCTTTCCTGAATAATTCCGGCTTTAAAAAGAATGGGTGTTTATACGAGTTGTTTTGCTGAAAGCTACCCACCAGGTTCCTCTGAAATTTTAACCTAATCTTTACCTCCTCAAAATTCACTTAAACTTTACATTCATGTAATGAAGCTGTAACAATCGAATAGTAAGTTTCCATTGAAAAACAAAGAGGAGAAACAAAATATGCAAACTCAATTTTATGATGAGAAGCCACAAGAGAGAATCCCTTCCATCTCTAATCTGGTCTTGAGCATCTTAAAAAGTTCTTTTTGGGTGCTTTCACATTGCCTGAAAATAATATTGATTTTACATAAGGAAATGTTCTTTCACTTAATTGCTACATCTCGTAAAAATTTCAAGCGCACCGGGAACAGTCCTAACATCTTCAATCATTATGGAGTTTGGTTGATCGATTTACACGGACTTATTCGTGAGCAAATGGAAATCAAATAAATATAAGACATTTTAAGAAAAAACAAAGCTAAGGAGGCGGTCATCGTGAATCAAAATTTAATGAACAAAAATGGCAACAGGTTTGAACCTCATCTTTTCAAATTTAATCTTACCAGGCGCTTTTTGGCGGCAATACTGCTGTTTGTTTTTTTTGTGTATCCGTTTAGAATGATGAGCTCTTTATTAGCCAATAATTTGGTTAACGGCCGCGTTGTTGGAAAGCTCGTTGATGCTGAGACTGGAGAGCCTTTAATCGGCGCTAATGTCTTTCTTGAGGGCACGATGATTGGCGCGGCCAGTGATTTAGATGGAAACTTTGATATTAAGAGGGTACCTCCTGGCAAGTACACTCTAATTGTCTCCATGATTGGTTATGCAAAGAAAAAATTGACTGACTTAAAGGTTACAGTGTATGATGTGAATAAACTTGTGATAGCCGTGGAACCCGAAGCGATTGTGGGTGAAGAGGTTGTCGTCACGGCGCGGTTGTTAAAGAACAATCACGCGGCTCTGTTGAAACAACGCCAAAGGGCCGCAGCAGTGAGCGACGCCATCAGCGCCGAAGAGTTCTCTCGTTATAACTTCGGTGATGCCGCAGAGGCTATGGGCCATGTCACCGGGATTACCACCGTGGATGGCAAATACACCTATGTGCGCGGTTTAGGGGACAGATACAGCACCACCCGGCTCAACGGCGCAGAAATCCCCAGCGCGAATCCGGAACGACGTGCTGCACAATTAGACCTGTTTCCGACCAACCTCTTAGAAAACATTGTAACTATTAAGACCGCTACCCCGGATAAACCCGGCGATTTTACCGGCGGTTCTGTCGATATTTCAACTAAATCTTTTCCGGAAACTTTTACCGCTTCTTTCTCATCCTCTTACGGATTTAATACCCAAACGACCCTGAGAAATTCGTTTCTTGCTTACCAGGGCGGGTCTAAGGACTGGCTTGGAATCGATGACGGTACGCGCGATGTGCCAGCCATCCTGAAAGATCCAAATGTTAAAATTCCTGATGTTGGCGCCGCCTTTACAGATGCTGAAAAAGCGCAACTGCTCGATCAACTATCCAAATCGTTCAGCCCGGTTATGGCGCCAAATAATAAGCAAGCGCCGGTGAGTCAAAGCTACAATTTTTCAATTGGCAGTCAGTTCACCCTGTTTGGCCGGCCTTTGGGCGTCATCGGAAGCTTCAATTACTCGCGTGATTTAATCAATTATACCGATGGCCGATCGGGACGCTGGCAGTTGACCAGCAACGTAGAAGCGGTGAACGAATTGAACGACGATTTTCTTTTGACCGACACCAAGGGGAAAGATGATGTCCTTTGGGGCGGGTTGGCAAATTTCACCTATAAAATCCACAACAATCATGAGCTGGGTGTAAATTATATGTTCAGTCGCGGCGGTGAATCCTCGGCGCGATACCAATCCGGTACGTTTCCGCGCGACCTTTCAGAAAATGCGATTTATGAAACCAGGGCGTTGCGATTTATCGAACGGAAAATGCGTTCTTTGCAATTTCGTGGTCAACATTATTTAAAATTATTATCTGGTTTGCGGGTCGAATGGATCGGCTCATTGATCAATTCGGATCAGGATGAACCGGATTTGCGCTTTTTCACCAACAATTTTACCGTTCGCGAAAGAAATGATGTAGTGGATACCGTGTATTCGATTCGCCCGTCAATTTACCCGGTGCCCACGCGTTATTTTCGCACCCTCGATGAAGGCAACAAAAGCTTCAATATTGATCTCATTCTGCCTTTCAGATTGTGGAGTCCGCAGGAAAACAAGTTTAAATTTGGCGGCGCCTTCCTGGCTAAAGAGCGAGCATTCAGAGAAAGACGTTTTGAGTTTCGCCAGGACGATATCAGATACGACGGCGACCCGGAAAATTTCTTTTCTGAAGATAAGGTTGGAATTTTAGAAGAAGAAAGCACCGCACAGTTTTTCCGATTTGGAAATTATGTCCAGGAAGCCTCGCAAGCGTCAAGCAACTATAACGGCGACCAGGAAATCGTTGCTGTTTATGGCATGTTTGATGTTCCTCTCACCCGTCGTTTGCGTTTAGTCGGTGGACTGCGCTTTGAAACCACTCGCATCGATGTGGCCAGCCAGGATAGCACCATTGAGCAAGGCCATCTTAGAAATGCTGATTTTTTGCCGTCGGCCAATCTGATTTACCAGCTCAATCACGAGATGAATTTGCGATTCGCTTATGGACGCACCCTGGCCCTTCCAACGTTTCGTGAGCTGGCGCCTTACGCTTCTTTTGATTTCGTAGGCGACTACGTCTTTATTGGCAACCCAAAACTCAATCGCACCCTTATCAACAATTTCGATGTACGCTGGGAGTGGTTTTCTCGACCTGGCGAGATTGTGGCCGTGAGTGGTTTCTACAAAGGTTTTAGCAATCCAATTGAACGTATCATCAATCCCGTCGCTGCGAATCCGGAAATCCAATATCGCAATGTAAGCAACGGGGTTGTGTTTGGCGCTGAATTTGAGCTAAGAAAACGGCTCGATCAAATCCATCCAGTTCTGAACAACTTTCAACTCGGGGCAAATTTTACCCTGGTTCATTCCGCAGTGGACGTGGCAGAGGACGAATTGGAGCTTATCCGTTCACTGGATCCCGATGCCGCAAGTCAAAGAGCGTTTATGGGACAATCGCCTTATGTGTTAAACCTGGATTTCGCTTATCTAAACTCAAATACGGGGACTTCATTGAGTCTGCATTACAACCTGTTCGGCAAAAGATTGACTGAAGTCAGTATCGGGGGCACGCCCGATGTCTTTGAACAGCCGCGTGGAATCCTCAATTTAAACTTTTCACAGAGGTTGAGAGCTGGTTTCAGTTTTAAATTTTCAGCGAAAAATTTATTGGATTCGACTTTTGAAAAGGCGCATACCTTCAAAGGCCGGAAATTTACGGTTCAGCGGCACGCACTCGGACGCACGTTCTCGTTTAGCACAACCTATAACATTCAATAATCAATTCAAAATAATTTTTGTTCATCAACTCAGGAGGTTACCATGTTTCGAAAGTACGCAATCTTGTTACTGTTTTTGTTGTTACCAGTTTTAGCAGCAGCGCAAACCGTCGTAGACGTCACGGATGCCGACATCCCGCCTGGTTCGGATGTCGTCTGGACCTCGGATAACGCTTATGTCTTGAACGGTTTTGTATTTGTGGATTCGTCGGCGACGTTAACCATCGAGCCCGGTACCGTGATCAAGGGCAAACCGGGCCAGGGTGAAAATGCCAGCGCCTTGATAGTAGCCCGTGGGGGTCAGATTTTTGCCAATGGCACGCCGACGCAGCCGATAATTTTTACAGCCGAGGCCGACGACGTCAATGATCCGAATGACTTGCCGTTGGATGCGCGCGGATTATGGGGCGGTTTGATCATTCTCGGCAGGGCAGGCTTGAATTCGACGCCCGGTCAAACGGCGATTGAGGGCATTCCGACGACAGAGATTCGCGGATTGTATGGCGGCAATGATGATGCGGATAATTCGGGTGTCATTCGTTATGTATCCATCCGTTATGGCGGCACGGATATTGGCGCTGGTAATGAAATAAACGGGTTGACCCTGGGCGGTGTTGGCAGGGGCACGCAGATAGAATTTGTCGAGGTGTTCAACAACGCCGATGATGGTTTCGAGTTCTTTGGCGGCACGGTCAACACGCGCTATTTGGTGAGCGCGTTTAATGGCGACGATTCCTTTGATTATGATGAAGGTTTCCGCGGCAAAGGACAATTCTGGTTTGCAATTCAGGCGGAGGATATCGGCAATCGTGCAGGTGAGCACGATGGCGGGACCAATCCCGAGGACGGCAGGCCGTTTGCGATTCCCCAAATTTACAATGCCACCTACATCGGTTCAGGTGCGAGTTCGTCGAATTTGGACAACGACGTGGTTCTTAAGATTCGCGACAATGCTGGCGGCAAGTACAAGAACAGCATTTTCACGGATTTTGCCGACAGGGGTGTCGATGTTGAGGACTTAGCCAGCGGCGAGGACAGTCGCGCTCGCCTGGAAGCAGGTGATTTGGTTTTAGCCAACAACCTCTGGTGGGGTTTTGGCGCGGGCAATGATTTTGCGAGCATTGCGCCGCAGGATTTTGTACAGGCGCATTTGACCGCCAACAACAACCAGATGGTTGACCCTCAATTGGGGGGAATCAGTCGTACCAACGACCGGGGTTTAGACCCGCGGCCAGGCAGTGGAAGCCCGGCCTTAACCGGGGCTGCTTCTGTTCCTGCGGGTGACGATTTCTTGAAACAGACCGACTATTTAGGCGCCTTCGGTCCAGGCGACCTATGGGTTAGCGGCTGGACGTTTCTTTCTAAGGCCGGGTTTGTTGCAGCTCGCGGCGCGAATGTGGTAAATATCACGGATGCCGACATCCCGCCTGGTTCGGATGTCGTCTGGACCTCGGATAACGC
>JBHHWX010000355.1:0-6483 GCA_046756745.1 bacterium
ACGCACCCGGGGACGGGTGCTTGAGCATTTTAAAGAGTTTTCGTTCAGACACTATTTAACCTGATTCATTCACAAACTTTGAATCTTCCACTGTAAATCCCAATTGAACAAATCCCAAATCCCGAAATGAAGTTGGGATTTCGTGATTGGGATTTGGGATTTCTTGATTAGCGATCACACAGTTTCATGAATTATTCAGGTTAACTCCTTAACTCGTTAACCGCTTTTGTTAACTCTGGCAGAATCTCAAAAAGATCGCCCACGATGCCGTAATCGGCAATATCGAAAATAGGAGCGTGGGGGTCTTTGTTAATCGATACAATCGTCTGAGCATTTTTCATCCCTACGATGTGCTGGATAGCCCCGGAGATACCGACGGCTAAATACAATTTCGGCGCCACTGTTTGGCCCGAACTTCCTATTTGGCGATCGAGAGGCAGCCATCCTTCATCGCACACAGGACGAGACGCGGAAATTTCAGCGTCTAAAGCTTCCGCAAGTTTATTGATAAGCTCCATATTTTCAGGACCTTTTATTCCACGACCAACAGAAACGATACGTTCGGCTTTGGTCAAATCCACCTCTTGCTTCACTCCCTCAAAAATCTCCAGTACTTTCGAACGGCACTCCACTTCGTCCATAGCCAGCTCAATGGTACGAATTGAAGCAGAACCCGTCTCAATGTCGTCGCTATTAAAAGCGCCGACTTGAAAACTCACCAAGTTCGGACCGTCCTCCTCGAAAAAGAAGTCGGCGTCGATCTTGCCTTGATAAACTTGCCGCACGAAAACCGGTGCGCCATTATCCATTTTGTAACGGACACAGTCGCTGATCAAAGCCTTCTTGAGCCGCGTAGCCAGCTTCGGCGCATAATCGCGCACCATGTAGGTATGACTAAAAAAAACAAAGTCCGGACTTTCGCTTGTAATCACCTGTTGGATAGCTGCAGAGAAGCCGTCTGGAGTGTAATCCGAAAGTTTTTCATGCTCGGCGACCATGACTTCTTTTACGTTTTTGGTTGCGACTTCATTCGCCAATTCTCCAACACGGCGCCCTAAAAGCAGCACGCTTACATCTGCGCCTAACTCCTTAGCCAGTTTTTGACCGGCCACAACGGTTTCCCAGGTAGATTTATTCAATTTCCCGTCTCTTTGTTCAGCGACGATTAGAATAGTTTGACTCATGTATTCGCTCCTTTAAATTTCTATGAATGACGTTCTGTCTTTAATGAACTTTTGCATTGTTGTGCAAAATATGTTTCAAGCCACTGATTGACACGGATTAAACACTGATAAAAACACAATTGGGTTGCGGCTTCGCCGCGCAAGGAATAGTTCAGGCTAAAAAACCTTCGCTTCATTCTTCAATTTCTCAGCTAAGGTCCGCGCCACATCTTTGGGCTCGCCTTCCAGAATTTCGGTTTGTTTGGTTTTTTCAGGAACGTAAATTTTACTGAATTTTAAGCCGGAGCCGCTATTCATGACATCCCCTTCACTCAGTCCCAACTCTTCCAATCCCAACGCCTTAATCTCTTTTTTCTTAGCCATCATGATGCCTTTGATCGTGGCATAACGAATCTGATTGATACCCGACTGAATTGTTAACAAAGCCGGTAACGGCAGCTCTACCCACTGAAACCAGCCACTTTCCAGCTCGCGCTTGACTTTGATATTTCCGTTTTGTGCTTGAATTTCCATCACGATAGTCGCGTGAGCAATACCCAGCATTTCAGCCAGGATGACGCCGGTCTGTGCAAAGCCATAATCGTCAGATTGCAATCCGGTTAGGACCAGATCACATTGTTCTTGTTTGATAGCCGCGGCTAAAATCCGGGCGTTGGCAAAGGGGTCCAACGTTGTAAAGTTCTCATTATTGATATGGATCGCCCGGTCCGCGCCTTTAGCCAATCCCTGTTTTATAGCCTCCTTTACGCGTTCCGGCCCCATACAAAGCAAGGCGACCTCCCCGCCGTGCTTCTCTTTCAGACGCAGAGCCTCCTCAAGAGCGAAATGATCGCTTTCGTTAATTTCATAATTCAAGTCCGTGTCATGAATCCAACTCTCGTCGTCTTTAATCTTCAGCAATGAATCCTTAACCGGCACTTGTTTCATACAAACGATGATATTCACTTTTGTCTCTCCTGGGTTTATGCGGTTTTCATAAAGAAAAAGAATTTATTAACGCAAAGACGCAGAGAAAGCAGAAATGCGTAGAGTTTTTCTTTCTCTGCGTTCTTTGCGCCTCTGCGTTAAAATATTAATCTTAGATTTCCTAAACACTGTTTGGTTGCGGCTAGGTCGCATTAGATCATCTATAACTATTCTATAATAGCCTTTGGCATTGGAGTTGGTATTGGAGTGCAACGCTTTAGCGTTGCAGCTTTCATTGAAACAAGACAAAACTAAAGTTTTGCACTCCCAAGCTTCTCACGCCTGAATAGATACGATCATCTTTCATAAAATCACTCGCCAAAAGCTTCGCTCAAAGCAGGCGCCTGATGATTTGCAAAATAGTTCCCAAATTTCAACAATGTCTCTTTGATGTTTTGGACCCCGCGTGCAGTCCAAGTATAGAGATTATTATTGTGTACCAATTGCAGCGTTCCATCCGATTCACTATAAACGGCTTTCATCTCTCTGGAATCCCCTAATTTTACCAAACTTCTTCCCTGCCCTAAAAACATCGGGTTGCTCAACCACATGGTGAACGTCTGGATCAGAGGAGAATTCGCAACACATTCAAATCCAACTTCCTCCTGGTTTTGTGTGTTGTGGTAATCAATTTTAATGTTCATGCCACCGCCCAGAAAGGCCAGCCCTGCTTGATTGCTTTGTTGAGCTTTACCGACCCAGGGTGAAAAAATCTTTTTCATTTTCTCAACGGCCTTTGCCATCATCACTTCCTGTAGTTCGGCGATTGCGAATTTCAAATCGCTCACCGCTTGTTTTAATTTCCCTTGCTGAATCATACTAATGACTCTCTTGAGATCCTTGACAACTCCTTGAGCTTTATCTTGCGCCATAACTTGAGTTGACTGCAGAAAAAACAGACACGCACCTAAGGCGATTAATCGTTTCATTGTTCCTCCTCCATACTATAAGCCGACAACATTGTGTTTTTTAGTAAAGTTTTTAAGTGTCAATAATCGATTTGTTTGGTAAAACCATTAAGACACTTTTAGCCACGGATTCACACTGATGAAACACGGATTTTGTTAATACATGAACAATACAATACTTCATATTCAAAATTCCATTTTATCCGTGTTCAATCCGTGTAAATCAGTGGCTGTTTTTTTTCGAATACTTACCACAGAATGATTTTTATTATCTTTGGTTGCGGCTTTGCCGCGTTAGGAATTATTCTGTCGAATCCAATTTAAAAAACTAAACGTTGAAATCAACTCCTTTTTAACTGTAGAGATCGAAATCGTAGCCGTTGGTTTCATAGATGCTTGTGGAAATCTGAGTCCGCCAAGAATCGATATTGTTTTCGAGCTGCCGGCTGTTTCGCCGAATTCGACGCCAAGCTCCTTCACAGAACATTTTACCCATCGTCAATTCTCGCTGCGCTTGGTCCAATCCGACTTTCCGAATGAGCGTATCCAGGCGCGAGATAACCGCCGCCATCGCAAACAGATCCATGGCCATATCTGCGATACGATGCAGCAGAAACTCTTGATGAATAATCTTTTTGCGGTATTTCGTGAGAACCTTTTCGACGCCGGCATGAAGCTGTTTTGCGTACTCTTCAAATCGACTGACTTCATCTTTGAGAGCCTCATGCACACCTTCAAGGCGTTCAGTGGCAACACGGCTTTTAATGCGATGGATCGCATAATCGGTTAAAATGCCCATGTCATTGAGAGGATTCTGCAGCGCCTTACCCACCTTCTTGAGATACTCGCTGTGCTCCTGCATACCGGCTAAGGCGATAAACAATCTCAACACTTCGTTTGTGCCTTCAAATATTAAATTAATCCGGCTATCGCGCAGAGCCCGCTCGTACGGATAATCCTTGCTATAGCCGATACCGCCGGCTATCTGCATGGATTCGTTCGCAGCCCGCCAGAGCGCTTCCGAGGCGTAGACTTTGCAAATGGCCGATTCCACCGAGTAGTCCACGCCGCCTTTATCCATCAAACCGGTTGTAAGATAGACCATACTTTCCACGGCAAAAATATCCACCGCGATTTCGCTGATCTTTTCCTGAATCATCTCGAATTTTGCGATGGGCGTATCAAATTGCTTGCGGTTTTTAGCATGCTCCACGCTCAACTTCAGGAGCTGTTTCATACCGCCCACACTGCCGGCGGCAAGCCCTAAACGCCCGGAGTTAAGCACTTCCATCGCCACTTTGAAGCCTTTGCCCAATTCTCCGATAACATTCTCTTTCGGGACGTGAATATTATCAAATGTCAATTCCGTGGTCGAAGAACCGTGAATCCCGAGCTTTTCTTCCTCTTTTCCCGACGAAAAGCCCTCCATGTCACGAGTGACGATAAAAGCGGTGATTTTCTTTTCCCCGTTCTCTCCAACCGGCGCTTTTGCAAACACGGTAAAGAAATCGGCGATACCGCCGTTCGTAATCCAAATCTTGTTGCCGTTGAGGACAAAATGACCGTTCTCCTTATCCGGTACTGCCAGCGTCTGTATCCCGGCGGCGTCGGAGCCGGCTCCAGGCTCGGTGAGAGCAAAAGCCGCGAGCCATTCGCCGGTTGCCAATTTCGGGAAATACTTCTTCTTCTGCTCCTCGGTTCCATGTAAAAGAAGCGCCTTTAAACCGATAGATTGATGCCCACCCAGCGTGACCGCCAACGAGCCGTCGATACCGGAAATTTCTTCAAAAACCCGATTATAAGCCGTCACGGAAAAACCGAATCCACCGTATTCTTCCGGGATAGTCATGCCAAACAGACCGATCTCCGCGAGTTCATCGAGAACTTCACGCGGGATTTCACCCTTGGTGTCGATAGCGACAGAATCGATCTTGTCTTTCGCAAACTGGCGAATACTGTCGAGCAGCAATTTCAGATTCTCTTGCTCTTCGGTATCCATCTCCGGAAAAGGGAAAATCAGATCCTGTTCGATGCAGCCCGCAAACAGGTTTTTCGAGAAACTCTTCAATGTTTTCTTCTCTTTGTCAGCCATTTTTACAACTCCTTTGAACGTGTCAATCTACGTCAATAAAAGGTTTCGTTTTGTTCAGCCATTCTCTTTAATAATTCCGGCACATGAAAGCGCTCACCCCGTTTTTTTACCAAAGCCGCCATTTTTTCCGAAAGCGAAGAAGCGCCGATTGCGTCTGCGTAGCGTATGAGTCCGCCTCGAAATGGGGGAAATCCGGTCCCAAAAATCATTCCTGCGTCCACGTCACGCGGACGCCGGACAATCTCCTCTTCCAAGCACAACACCCCTTCTTTGATCATAATCAGGGTCAACCGTTCTTGAATCGCTTGTTGCGAAACCGGAGCCTCGGATTTTATCAAATCCGCGATGAGTGCATAAACCCCAGAATCGGCTTTTTTACCTTTGTCGCCATAAGTATAAAACCCTCTGCCGCCTTTTCTACCCAGACGTTCATCGTCATATAGTTTTTCAATGACCCTCGATGGGGTGACCCGGTCTCCAAACGCAGCGCTGAGAATTTGGGCAACTTTAAAACCCACGTCGATACCGACTTCGTCCATTAAATGCAGCGGGCCCATGGGCATCCCGAAATCCACCATCGCCTTATCGATTTCTTCGATTTTCGC
Organism: bacterium; assembly: GCA_046756745.1. Classification (GTDB taxonomy): domain Bacteria; phylum Zhuqueibacterota; class Zhuqueibacteria; order Oceanimicrobiales; family Oceanimicrobiaceae; genus JBHHWX01. The sequence continues at coordinate 5,756 of JBHHWX010000355.1, forward strand.
GCCTTCTTCTAAAAGCAGGGCAGCCTCATTGAGATATGGACCGAGAATCCGGTTAACCAGAAAACCGGGACTGTTTTTCACCACAATAGGAATTTTGCCGAGTTTTTTCGCAAACGCCACCGCCGAAACCGTGGCGGCGTCCGAGGTTTTTTCGCCGCGAATAATCTCCACCAAAGGCATACGATGCACCGGATTAAAGAAATGAAAACCGATAACCCGCTCCGGTTTCTTTACCGCCGAGGCGATCTCGGTGATCGAAAGCGAAGATGTATTCGAGGCTAATATCGTCTCTTCTCCAGTATTGGTCTCAATTTCTGTAAAAACCTGCTGCTTGATCTCCATATTTTCAACCACCGCTTCAATAATCAAGTCGCACTTGCTGAAGCCGCTATAATCGGTCGTCCCCGAAATAAGCGTGAACTTGCGTTTCATGTCACGACGAGATATTTTTTTACGGCTAACCGCCTTATTAAAAAGCTGTTCGGCCTTTTGTAGCCCCACATTCACTGCGTTTTGGTTGATATCTTTCATCCGCACCGGGAGATCGTGGTAAGCCACCAGTTGTGCTATCCCCCCTCCCATGAGTCCGGCCCCCAAAAGACCGACGCTTTTAATCTCCATGGGTTCATGTTTTGATTTCTCCACTCCCGCGTCCTTCTTCAAAGCCTCGTTCAGATAAAAAATAGAAATAAGGTTTTTGCTCATGTCAGTAGCGATTAACTCTCCGA
>JBHHWX010000356.1:0-6482 GCA_046756745.1 bacterium
GAACGCAGAGAAAGAAAAACTCTGCGCATCTCAGCGACCTCTGCGCCTCTGCGTTAAAATAGGTTTACTTCATTGCAAATGGCTGCAACTGACTCATAGCGTAGGGTACGACTGCAACTTAAATATCTTGCCCCGGTAGTCCTTTAGGAACACTTGCCCGAAGGCGTCTCGCCGAAGGCTTTTAGTCACAGACTTCAAGGGTAACAACGCTTGGCGGGGACGCCTTCGGAAAGGAAATATGCTATTGCCACGCTGCCGAGGGAAAACTTTTACGTGTCAGAATAATGATCGTTTTGATTTGCAATGGTTTTAATCATTCTGCCGAATAATTATTCTGCCAACTATAAGACAATTTTGGGATAACATCATTTATGTCAGAGTACAAACGCTGGCAAGATCATACAGGATGGGTTTTGGATTCGGTTAACGACTTTGATGTCATCGAGTGTGGGCGTTGTGAGTTTAAGCACATCATTCCCATACCGGCACAAGAAGATCTGACCCAATTTTATAGTCATGACTATTATTCCAAAGAAAAACCGTTTTATATCGAACGGCAGAAAAAAGATTTGGACTGGTGGAATCTCGTATACCAGGATCGCTACGACACGTTTGAAGAACATCTCCCCGCCAACCGAAGGCGCGTGCTGGATGTGGGGGCGGGACCGGGATATTTTTTACTGTATGGAAAAAATCATGGTTGGGAACCGCTTGGCATAGAACCGTCCATGCAAGCCGTTAAACATAGCCAGAAATTGGGTGTAAAAATTGTGCAGGGGTTTCTAACCGAGCAGACCGCACAACAATTAGGATTGTTCGATGTGGTTCATATGAGCGAAGTTTTGGAACACATCCCACATCCAACAGCTCTTCTGAGGATCACGAAATCGTTGTTGAATCAAAACGGCCTTCTTTGTGTCGTTGTCCCGAATGATTATAACCCGTTTCAAAAGTCTTTGCGGTCCACATGTCGCTATAAGCCCTGGTGGGTCACGCCGCCGCACCACATCAACTACTTCGATTTCGATTCACTTTGCAAGTTGGTAACCGCATTGGGTTTTGAGGTTGTTTTAACAGAAGCGACTTTCCCGATTGATATTTTCCTGTTGATGGGCGAGAACTACGTTGGCAAGGATGCCATCGGTCGAAAATGTCACGAAAAACGCAAAGCTTTCGAAAGGGTTCTCAACGATTCGGGCTTTAATCATATAAAACGGAGCCTGTACCGCTCATTCGCACAGTTTGGAATTGGACGTGAAATAGTCCTGATCGCAAGGCCATGCACATGATTTCATAATTACTATGACATAAATTTTTGACCGGATGAACAGAAATCAAAATAAATCGTCATCACCTAACGCGAACAAGCCGCAACAAAAAAGGGTTTTAACAAATAATTTACTTCCAACGGATAGAAAAACCCAACGGATGAGATGATTTTGTATCAGTTGGGTTTTTCTATCCGTTGGAAAATTAAAAATTGGACACGGTTTTTTGCCTGTTTTAAAATACTGGAATTATGTGACTTGTAAAGTGCTTTTAAAAAAATCTTTGCCCAAAAAGCATAGAATTTACCCTTAAGCTCCTAATCGTGATATCCAATGAGTAAGAAAACCCAGCCATTTTTTATTGTTTCAAGCGGGCGTTCCGGTACGCAGATGATGGAGAAGCTGCTGAGCACTTTTCCTAATCTCGAAATGCACCATGAATATCTTTGCACCCATGTCCAGCCGATCGCGGTTCGCTATTACCTGGGGTTGGTGTCGTTTCGAGAAGTGTGCGAGACCCTGGCAAAACTGCACGGCAGCGCGATCCATTACAGTCGCGCAGACCTCTGGGGGGACTCATCGAACAAATTGTCCTGGCTGATCGAGGGACTGCATGAATTGTTTCCGAGCGCCAAGTTTATTTACTTGGTGCGTGACGGGCGCAAGGTGGTGAGCTCCTTCTACCACAAATTGGGGGACGAGTGCTACGATGACCGCAGCACGGCCATTCTGCAGGCATACCTGGACGACCCGGTGAAAAATCCGTCGCCGCCGCCGGAAAAAAAATACTGGTGGAATCTCCCGCGTCCGGGCGCTTCACAGGCCGAGGCGTTTCTTAGCTACAATCAGTTTCAACGCATCTGCTTCCATTGGGGTGAAGTGAATCGCTTCATACTTGACAAACTGGCCAAGATTGCACCCGAACGCAAGCGAACTTATAAGCTCGAAGAATTGGTCTCGGATAGCGATCTGCTGCGCGACATGCTGGCTTTTCTGAATCTTCCGTATAGCGACAGCCTCTTCAGCATGCTGCAGCGCCCGCATAACGTCAACGTGCCGCGTGATTATCCTTTAACGAAAGAGCAGCGCGAGCAATTGATGACCCTTGCCGGGGACATGATGCGTTATTTTGGTTACGACCAAACCGAGGAGTACCGGATGGTCTACGATGCACAACGCCAAAGGCCGGAGTCCGAGAGATGATGACCACAGAAGATCGATGCGATCTCTGCGGAAGCGCCGGGTTGAGATTTGCGTATGAACCGCCAACCAGCGCCCGTGGGCTGAGCGTGTATGTATGCCTGGAGTGCGGGCTGGTGCAAAGCCTCCCACGTATTGACCGGGTCACGTCGCGTAAATTGGCCCTATCGTGTGGCGCCGACTGGGGTAATATTCGCTATGGTAAAGGGTTTCGCACGGAACCGGCAATCCGGTTCTTGGCCAAGAGACTCGACTTGAGGACGGTGCGCCACTGCCTGGACATAGGCGCTAACCGGGGATCGTTTGTTTTGCATCTGCGGGAGATCGCGACGCAGGCGAAAATTTTGGCTATTGAACCCGATGAGAATATTGTAGAGGACTACACAAACGTCGATGGAATAAAGCTGGTCATCGATCGCATAGAGCACGTGAGCTTGCCGGAGGCGCGATTCGACCTGGTGTATTGCAGCCACACATTGGAACATCTCCGTTCGCCGCGTCAGGTGCTGGGCCAGATTAGACGCGCGCTGCTGCCCGAAGGGGTTCTCTTTTTGGAGGTCCCCAACTTGGACTTGATCCGTAGTGAAGATATTGTCGAGGAATGGTTTATCGACAAACATCTCTATCACTTTTCGCAAGAGACCTTAATAAACTACCTGAACACAACCGGATTCAGGGTAGTCGAGAACGCAACAAATCATGATATCGAAAACATTACGTTGGCGGCGGTCAAGCATGCATCCACTAGAAGCTTGGCCGAAAAGTATATTCTCTTAGCGAAGGCGTCCCCGCCGAGTGAGTTTTACTCCAACTCTGTGCCCATAACTCTCGGCGAGACGCCTTCAGGAAGTGATTTTGAACTTTTCAGCCAAGCTTCTAGGAAGCAAGAGTCGGCTAAAAATAGCGAGCTGGCACACAAGCATTTGGAACAGATCAAACAATACCGGGCGACAGCGCACAAGAACCGGTTGGCCTTGCGGAGCGCGGCGCGCCATATCGAAACCCTGGCAACCACGCAGCGCGTGGTTGTGTGGGGCGCCGGTCGTATCTTCGACAGCTTGGTGCAGCATGGAGGGCTTGATGTCACCTTGCTGACCGGAGTGATTGACAAGTACTTGCCCGATTCTATCACGAGTGTGCAGGGTTGTCAATCGTTCCGGCCAACTGCGCTTTTGGAGCTCGACCCGGACCTCGTGGTCATTGCATCCCGCTGCTATTTTGATGAAATTAAGCAGGAGCTTCATACATGTCACCCAGGCTGCACCCTATTAGGATTAGGTGATTTACTGAAAGTCGCTGACACGGACTTTGTTAAAGAACTCTGTCAGGGTTGATAAAGTGCCAGATATATAGTTTATAGAAAGACTCTTTATAGGGATTTGTTAAGGCCTCTAACCCTGACAGAGTTATGAACAAACCTGAATTCTATGAACGGGCAAGATGTTGTCAACAAGCCAATTAGGATGTCATTTCGTAACTATTCAGGCAAAAATGCCTCGGAGTACAAAACTTTAGTTTTGCACTGTTTCAATGAAAGCTGCAACGCTAAAGCGTTGCACTCCAATACCTAGAAGTTTGGCAGAAAAGTATCTTTTTCTTCGCGAAGGCGTCTCGCCGAGCGATTTTACTCTGAATCTGTGCCCCAAAAGCCCTCGGCGAGACGCCTTCGGGAAGTAATTTTGGACTTTACGGCCAAGCTTCTAGGGACTGAAAAGTTGTGTCATTTCGAATCCGGGTTTTTTTGCCGGATGAGAAATCTTTTATGTGTCTGGAATCTTGCAATAAAGATTTCTCGCCTAAAAAGCAGGCTCGAAATGACAGTTCTGTGGCAGTTCTGATTCTGTGGGCGGGCTTTTTCTTGTCGGTTTGAGGCGGGGCTTCGCTAGATTCTTTAACGAGGATGAAAGACGATAGCTATGTTTGAAGAAAGAAAGCAATATGACGCATTCCAAGACCTGATTGTTAAGGCGAACCGGATACGTCGTTTGGCGCTGCAGATGATCTATACCGCCGGCTCCGGCCATCCTGGCGGCAGCCTGTCAGCAGCGGATATCCTGGCGTATCTGTATTTTCGCGAGCTGCATATGAACTCAGCCTCCCCGGATTGGCCTGGGCGGGATCGCTTCGTGTTATCGAAAGGCCATGCATGTCCCGCGCTTTACGCTGCCGCTGCTGAGTTTGACCTTATTGCCCCGCAGCAACTGCGCGATTTCCGCAAGATCGGCGGCCGGTTGCAGGGCCACCCCCACGTCCTGGAGTCTCCCTGGGCCGAAACCAGCACCGGCTCCCTGGGCCAGGGATTCTCAGCAGCTATCGGTATCGCATTGGGTTTGCGTTACCAACGCAACCCGGCCAGGGTCTATGTCATGCTGGGTGATGGAGAATTGCAAGAGGGAGAGGTTTGGGAAGGCGCCATGTGTGCTGGTCATTATGAGCTGGATAACCTGTGTAGTATTATAGATTACAACAAGATGCAAAGCGACGATCGGAACGAAAACATCATGGGGCTGGAGCCGCTTCGCGCCAAATGGGAAGCCTTTAACTGGCACGTCATCGAGATAGATGGCCACGATTTTGAGGAAATTGGCGCGGCTTTCATGGAAGCCCGCCAAACAAAAAGCAAGCCTGTGGTCATGATCGCCCATACCATCAAGGGAAAAGGCGTTTCGTTCATGGAGGGTTCGCCCCTTTGGCATGGCAGCGTCAAGTTACAAGAGGAGCAATTGGCACAGGCGTTGCGGGATTTGAATACCCCTGAGGATGAAATCACAAGGACTCTGAATGGCACAATTTGAAAAAATGCGAACGACAGAAAAAGGTGCATGCGAACCGTTGCTGATCGGTAATAGCGGCGATTCGTTGCGCGAGGCCTTCGGAAAGTGCTTGGTCAAGCTGGCAGAGCGCTATCCCAACTTTGTTGTGTTTGACGCCGACATTGCCGGCGGCACAGGTACCCACCACTTCTGTAAAACTTACCCGGAGCGATTCTTTCAGTTCGGCATCGCCGAGCAGAACATGATGGCGGTTGCCGGCGGATTCGCCAGTGTCGGGGTGGTGCCGTTTGTGACGACCTTCGCCGTGTTCTGTCTGCGCGCCCTGGAACAAGCCCGGCTATCCGTCGCCTACGCCCGGCGCAACGTCAAGATTGTGGCCAGCCATCCGGGGTTGGACACCGGCCCGGACGGCGCTTCAGCACAGGCTCTCGAAGATCTCGCTGCCTATCGTGCTATCCCGGGTATGGCCGTCGTATCCCCGGCGGATCCCCTGGAAGTCGAACAGGCCACCGAAGCAATTTTGAACTATGACGGTCCGGTTTACATGCGCACCGGTCGCAGCCCGGCGCCGCGAATTCTCGAACCGGATTATCGTTTTGAGCTGGGTAAAGGTCACATCCTGCGGGACGGCTCGGACGTGACCATTGTGGCTTGTGGGGTCGAAGTGGCGCGGGCGTTGGACGGAGCAGAAAGGCTGGCACAGCTAAGAATCTCGGCCCGCGTCGTGAACATGGCGACGCTCAAGCCCATCGATACCCAGTTGCTGATACGCTGCGCCGAAGAAACCGGCTGCTTCGTCACCGCCGAAGATCACAATATCCATGGTGGTTTGGGCAGCGCTGTGGCTGAGGCATTGGCGTGGACGCATCCCTGTCCCATCGAATTTATCGGCGTACGCGACACCTTCGGTGAGTCGGGTGAACCGGAAGAGTTAGCAGAAAAATACCGGCTCACCGGTTCTTACATTGCCACAGCAGCGCGGCATGTGCTCGAGCGTAAACGAAAATAATCAGAATAGAAGCTTGTCCGAAAAGACTATTTTCTTAGCGAAGGCGTCCCGCCGAGCGTTTTCTATTCTCGTTCCCAAACCGGAGTTTGCGAACGAGTAGGAAACAGCAGTCTCGAACGAGTGGAAAGCCCTCGGCGAGACGCCTTCGGGAAGTGAGTTCGGACGCTATTCTCGTCATTCTCGTTCCCAAACCGGAGTTTGCGAACGAGTAGGAAACAGCAGTCTCGAACG
>JBHHWX010000357.1:0-6471 GCA_046756745.1 bacterium
TTCAATTCTGTGGCAGTTCTGATTCTGTGGGCGGGCTTTTTCTTGTCGGTTTAAGGCGCAGCTTCGTTAGATAGTTACATAAATTTTTATTATTCTGCCAAAAAATCATTCTGCCTTTTATTTAATCTTTAAACTGCTTTTCTATTTTACAAATTCAATAAACTGGCTCAATGGGCACGGTTTACTGTTTATCCACGACCTTTTTCAGCTTCCAATTAAATTTCCAGGAATAGGTCATTCCTTTCCAGTTCACTTTAGTAGGAAAGAGTAAAACCAGTGCGAACAGGGTCGTATAAAAGAAGTAAAATATTTCCCACAAAGGAAAATATCTGAGCACATCTTTTCGGCCGACTCGACCCGTTGTATGAGATAGTAAAAAAAAATCCGATAATAGAACACAAACAAGAGCGGCCAAAGAGAAAACCGGGTTGTTTAAAAGTAGGAAAGAAAGCGGCAGCAAGATATGATTGACATACGAGATGGTCATGAGCAGCTTCCCGTATAAGCCGACTTCTTTGCCGCCTGCTGACCAGCGTTTCCGCTGCTCATAAAATTTCTTAAACGTGGGCATCGGGTAGCTGTAAACGACCATTTCCTTGTCGATAGGGTAGAGGACTTTCCAAGATGTTTTTTTATGCACTGTTTTCATCAACGCGAAATCTTCGATGATCGTGAATCCCATATTACGATAGCCGCCGACTTGATCGTAGGCGCAGCGACGGAATGAAAAATTGTTTCCGAGCACGCTGAGCGGGACCCCCATACCGATGGACCCGGCGCCAACGGAGAGCAGATAAACCCAATCCAAGGATTGGATTTTCCCAAAAAGCGGCGTGGAGTCAAACTTCTTGTCTAAAAGAGTAAAACCGCTGACAATCCCCACCTGAGGTTGATAATAGGAAACGTGCGCCTTGGCCCAACCGCGAGGGACGCAGCAGTCGCCATCGGTCACTAAAATCAGCTCACCCGTGCTGTGCTCGATCCCTTGGGCGATGGCGTTCGCTTTGCCGGACAAGCCTTTTATACAATAACGGATATGGACGGTCTTGACCATGCGGGATATTTCTTTAAAATGTTCGATCATCGCCGCGGACCCATCGGTCGAGCGATCGTTGATGAGTATGATTTCAATTTTGTTGCGTGGATAGTCTAACCGGAGCAGAGAATTTACGCAGGTTTCCAGCGTCACGTCCTCGTTTCGTAAAGCGACCAGGATGGAGATCTTGGGGAGGCTTTTGGTTTTAGGATAGGTAAGCCGGTGGGTCCCGGCATAAATGAGTAAAGCCTGAGAAAGATAGAGCAGGGAATGCAGGAATAAGATCGTCATAAAAATATCTTCCACGAGCATTCTCAACTGAGTTTGGAGTTTGTTAAATGACAGGGAGTGGGATTTATTTTTTTTGAGTAGCGTTCGCCTTTCCAGCTAAAATTGAGAAAAAGGCTTAGGATCACGGCGGTCACAATATAGACCGGGTGAATTAAAAAAGTAAATAGGAAAGGTCCCCTTTGAAATGGCAACCGGAAAGTCCGGCTGCTGCGTTTTAAGAACGTGTATTCCGCTAAACCTTTAATGAGGATTCCCAATGACCAGAAAGCCAGCACGTTCGGGTTAACCAAAAAAGGGATTCCCGCAACGATGAAAAGATTCATCAGAAAGACCGCGCTCAACGCCAGCGTGACCGGCGGTTTGTAATGCCGGCCTTTTGAGGCATACCGGAGCCTTTGCTGAAAAAAATCGCTAAAATTTTCCGGGGACGCAGTCGGCACAAAAGTCTTGTCAAGAACAGCATAGTGAATTTTCCAATTTGTCCGCTCGCGAACTTCTTCCAAAAAGAAATCGTCGTCGCCGGAGACCCAGTTGGCAATCGCTTTAAAGCCGCCGATTTGGTCATAGACTTTTTTCCGATAAGCTAAATTCCCGCCGCAGCAACTGATCGGGACGTTGAGTCCGGCGCTAGCCGCGGCAACGGATGCCATAGCAAAGTAATCCAGGGACAGGATTCTTTTCCAAAAAGGCGCCGGCGCTTTTGGACTGTGATAGGGACAAAAGCCAGCGATCATGCCCACGTCCGGTTCGAAAAATTTGACCATTTCAGCGATCCAAAACCGACCGGGCTGGCAATCTGCGTCTGTGGTCATGATGATCTCTCCTGTGGCGCGCCGGATACCCGAATCGAGCGCGCGTTTTTTAGGTGCGATGCCCGCCTTCCTGTCTTTAATTTGCAGCAAGAGGATGTTTTTATACCTCTCCGAAAAGCTCCGAACGATGTCCGCCGTGCGATCTTCGGAACGATCGTCCACCACGATGAATTGTCGTTTGGCATTCGGGTAGGTTTGATTCAGCAACGCCCGTAAACATGTGGCAATATGAGTCTCCTCGTTGCGGGCTGCAATAATCACGCTGACTTTGGGCTGCTCGAGAGAGTACCCCGGCTTCAGTTTTCGCAAGCCGCTTCCGAGTAAAAGCAGAGCGCCTGCATACAATGCCGTGAGCGCGACAAGCGCGATCATCATCAATAGCATAAATGATATAATATTTTAAAAATCAAAATCATATTTTAATCATTTTGACTCTAATTATTTTGACATTATTTTTTGAATTTAAGCGTTTGTTCATGTTTTAAACTCATTTTATCCGTGTCAATCAGTGAAAATCCGTGGCTTAGATGTTTTTTTAATTGTTGCCTATCTTTTTGGTTGCGGCATAGTTGCGCTGGGTGCTATCCGGACTTTGGCCAGAGCTAAAATCTTCCGGCAGGGCCGAGAAAACCAGACCGGTTCGTATGAATTCCTCAATTGAATTTTCTAGCGCGGACAATGTCTTGCTGCTGTTTGTGTGGCCGTCGTGTAAAAGTAAAATTCTTCCGGGTTTGGCCTGTTTGATCAAACGAAGCCCGAGGGTGCGCGAGTTTGCAGATTGTGCAAAATCTCTGACCGAGGCGTTCCAAAGGACGATTTTATGCCGGCTCTGTTTTGTGACGCGCAGGAGATTGAGTCCAAACTTTCCAAACGGCGGCCGGAACAGGCGCGGGCGGCTGCCTGTGATGTCGGATAGGGCGGCGTCGGTTTTCTCCAGCTCGTCTAAAATGAATGCTTTGGATTTTCCGAGCAGCAGTGAATGACTGTAGGAGTGGTTTCCTATCGCATGTCCTTGTTCAAACATTCTACGGATGATTTCGGCATTCTGTACTATCTTTTGGCCGACTATAAAAAAAGTCGCATGCATTTCAGAATCTTGTAACAGGTCGAGCAGTTTCGGCGTGATGTCCGGATCCGGTCCGTCGTCGAATGTGAGATAGACGTCGGGTCCGGGCATGCGCCACACGAGGTTTTGAGAAAGCCAGGAAGTCGCCATCGTCACATGCTCTGTTTTGAGGCTCGATGCAGAATGGGCAAGCCGAATAAAGTCGGGACCCCGATATTGAGAACAAATAACAGCAAAGCCGCGTGAAAAGCGCTGGCGGCTTGAAATCCGATTTTCCCAAAATAGTACACCGAAGCCCCCTCGCGAACTCCGATATCGCCCAGAGAAATCGGCAGAATCGTTTTAACAAAAAACGTGGCGCCGGCGGCGTGAGCTGCCGCGCTCAAATCGTTGGTTTCAAAGGCAAATAGCAGCACAAGAAATTGCGCGAGATAAATGACGTAAAAAGAAATCGAAAACCCCAGGATGAGCGCTAAGTTGCGTTTGTTGAAATCAGGGATTTTGATAAAACGGCCGATGGCTTTGATCGGTTTGACGGATAGGAAAAACACGCCGATCATCGCAGCCAGAGAGAGTATCAAAATCACACCTGCCCAGACCCCGCTAACAGGATAGGGTAACCGCTGAAGAAACAGCAGGCTCCACACGCCGGCGCAGATAATGACGATGAGGTTTGCGGCTTTATCCAGGGCAAAGAGTCGTAGGACGTTCTGTTTTTCGATTTCCGGAACGAAAAATGCCCGCCCGATTTCGCCTAAGCGCCCTGGGGTCACAAAGCCTAAAGGGTATCCGATGAGCAGAGAGCGAAAGGCCGTGCTGAGGGATACCGACGGATTGGCTAACCTTAAAATATAAAACCATTTGAGCGTCTGAATCAACAGGTTTGGAGCCACAAAAAAGGCCGCGATTCCAAGAAAATGCCACTTTGCCGAATGGAACGCCGCAAAAAGAGTGGGCGCTTGAATGCTTCGAATTAAGAAAGATAGAATAATGACGCTGATACAGATTTTAGCAACAAAAATTATTTTTGGCTTAAACAAAAAGCCGAAGTCCTTGTGAACAGTTGGCACAGATCTCGAGGGTGTCTCTCTTGGTAAGCATGTGCGTTCTAAATGTATCATAAGCTGAGGAATTCCAAATTTTATGCAGATCTTTTTGATTTTTAAGTGAACCCAAATTGTGGGCTGCGTTTTTATCAAAGCAGCAGGGCGCTACAGAACCGTCCCAGTTAAACAAGGCGCTGGTCCAGGGCCGGTGGCAGGTTCCCAGACCGTGTCGTTTGGGAAGCAGCCGGTTGTCACGGATGACATATCGTTGCAGGCGACGTCTTGCCGGAAGCCACTGCCGGGCTTGTTGAACGGTTTCAACATGAACGGTTTTTATCAACAATTTATCGGCGCCGATTTTTTTCGTCATTTTTCGCATGTCGGCAATCTGGCTTTCGTTATGCCGCATCGCGATAAACTGCACAAAGATGACAGGCGTTTTTTGCTGCTGGTTTTTTTTTTGCCTCACAAGATGGCGGATTCCGTCGAGCGTCTTGGAGAGATTGCCGGCGACGCGATATTTTTCGTAACTTTCTTGATCCGCGCCGTCAATGGATACAATCAGAGAATCCAAACCGGACGCCACGGTTTTCCGGGCTGTTTCCGGTGTGAAGTAGTGGCCGTTTGTACTGGTGGTGATAAAAATCCGCCTCCTTTTCGCATATTCTATAAATCGGATGAGATCTTTATTCAGGAACGGCTCGCCTTGCTGATAGAGCACTAAGTAAAACAGATAATCCCCAAACGCATCGATGATCTTTTGAAAAGTGGCAAAATCCATCGTGCCCCGCGGCCGGGTCAAGCTGCCGTTACCGGTGACGCAGAGCGGACATTTGAGATTGCAGATATTGGTGGGCTCGACAGATAAGATCAATGGATAGCCCCAGGCAATCTTTTTTCTCGTAACCGCAGAGCACAGATAAGAGGACACAGCGCGAACCGCGTTGAAAATCCGTTTCCCGGTGAGCGTTTTGACAAGAAGCCTGAGGGGGATTTCCTGCATTGTTAGTTTACTTCCATTTGATGTTGCCGACAAAACCGAGCGGAGAAATGACGACTTGATTGAATAAATTGAAAATTTCCCAAAGAGGGAAGATAAGCAAAACCTTTTTCTTTTCCAAATATTTTGCCATGAGATTCAATGCTGAGAAATCCAGAACCAGTTTGATCGTGAGGAAAACGGTTGCGATGGGTAACGATCCAACCCCAAAGCACGACAGTCCCCAAGAAAGAAAGAGCCAGAGATTCGCGAGATTGAACAAGAAGAAGGCAGTTTGCAATTTGGGGGTATAATACTTGCCGGCTGAGACATGCCGGCGGCGTTGGCTCACAAAGGCAAACAGACTTTTCACTGCCGGACTTGGAACAGCGACCCGTGGATCCAACGCGTAGGTGATATGCCATTGAGACCGTGTTGCCACCTGTTGGACAAAGAGATCGTCATCGCCCGAAAGGCTTTGACGAAACCTCTCAAAACCGTTGAGCTCCTCGAAAACCTTTTTTCGGTAGGCGAGATTTCTGCCGGTACAGGTTGTCGCGATATTCCAACCGGCCGCGCCGGCGGCGAGACATTCCTTCGCGAGATTGTCGGCAGCGAGGAGATGATGCCAGCAGGTTGCCTCTTCTGCAAATGGCGCCGGGCCGATGACCAAACCTATGTCTTCGGTAAAAAACGGTACCATGTCTGAAATCCAGCTTGTCGGCGGTTGACAGTCTGCGTCTGTGGTAAAAATGAGATCGCCGCGAGCGCTTTCGATTCCCCGGCTGAGCGCGTATTTTTTGGGACTCGCATGATGTGCGGTTTTGGGGATCGTGATCGTGTTGAGCAGACCTGGGAAACGTTTTTTATAGCGACTCAAAATTTCAGGCGTGCTGTCTTCGGAACGGTCGTCTACGATGATGATCTCGAGACGGCTTTTTGTATAATCTTGATTCACTAAGGCTTCCAGACATTTTGGAAGACCGGTTTCTTCGTTTCGCGCCGCCACGACGACCGAAATGCTGAGTCGAGGAGAAGGCGTTCTGGGTGGAGAAACTCCCAAGCCGCTGATAAGAAAAATGACAACAGCGGAGTAAAAGAGGATGGCAAGAATGGATAGCAAGAGGGGCATTCCGGGTATAATAAGAGAATTTTAGTAACTATGAATAAGCAATAGGCAGTAAGTAATGTTGTGCTTCACATGTAATGGGACATTCTTAACTTAACACCTTGCCATGCTT
>JBHHWX010000358.1:0-6467 GCA_046756745.1 bacterium
GTGTAGCCTTTTTTTCTGAAACTTGCAACGCTGACTACAATATAGCAAGCTTTTTCAAAAGGCCACCTTTTTTTATCGCTCAGTTTTACCTTGACAATATTGAATAATTTGATAACATTACCTCAAAACCTTTTTAAAATTTTTCGTATATGAAGTTACGATAAATTCCGGCTTTAAAAAAAGGTCTCTGTTACTCGAGGAGCAAAACAGAAAAACATGAACTATACCGAAGCATTGTCATTTATCTTTCAAGACCAGCAATGGGTCAAGAAGATGGCCATTGGCGGACTTTTCGCATTCATCAGTTTTTACTGCGGGCTCTTCTTTATCACCGGCTTTTTTGTTGTGGGATATTATGTGGGGGTCGTTCGAAATGTTGTGCACCGCGAAGAAAGCGTCCTCCCGAATTGGTCCGATATGAGTAAGATTTTTGTCGATGGTTTAGTAGGCGCAATTATCATATTTTTTTATTTCGTCATCATCGGCGCGATCTGCACTCTCCTCATCGTCAGTGTTGCGCACGATTACATGCCCGATTATGAAAAAGCCTTGCTCATCATTTTGATTTCGCTTTCCACCTTGTTGGCATTGACTTTCTTAATCAATTATGGACTCATGCAATTTGCCGCCACGGACAATTTTGGCGCTGCATTTAGCCTTCCGGGAATTCTCTCTCTTATCAAGAGTCATTTTGGAGATTTTCTTGCCATCATCATTTTCACCCTGATTTTAAACGGTATTCTTTTCTTAGCTGGTTTAGGCATCCTGTCGCCATTCACAAATTTCTGGGGTATGGTCGTGCAGGCGCACCTCTTCGGTCAATGCGCGAAAGCGATTCATCCGGATACTCCGGCCGTTCAATCCGCTTAACTGGGACAGCGTGTACCCCAATACAAAGGCATGAAACAAAATTTCAACTTGTTCAAGGCGTCCTCGCTCCTTTTATTGGGGCTTTTTGTGTTTTTGTACATCGGCAGTAATACTATCGCCGAGTTTTATGTTACTTTCACCAATCCCGCCGCCGGCCTGCATTTCCATTTTAAAGAAGATATCGGAAAAATCGTCATCTATGATGTGATGTCCGGCTCCCCTGCTGAAAAAGCCGGTTTTCAAAACAAGGATCAAATCTTATCGGTCAATGCTTCCGAAATCAAGAGTCTGAACGAGTTCATCTCCGCGCTCTGGAATCTCGAAACCGGTAAACGGGTGGAAGTCACCGCTTTGAGAGACGGCCAGGAAACCGTGATTTCCTTTGAGGCCGAAAAAGAGTTTAATGCCAAACTTCTGTTTCTTGCACTCTTCCCCGGCGCGCTTTTCGGCTACGCTCTTTGCTTGATCGGCACTTTTGTCCTGCTCAAAAAAATCCAGGATTTCAAAGCCCAGATCTTTTTCCTGATGGTCATGTTTTGGGCTATGGCAATGCGCGACGCGTTTCCACAGGGATATATTATCCACAACATTCTTCCGCTCTGGGTGCAAATTCCATTGATCACTCCGGCATGGCCATTAGCGGTCGGATTGTTTTTACATTTTCATCTCCTTTTTCCAACTGAAAACCGGATCTTCCTCAAATATCGAAAACCGGTCATTTGCCTTATCTATTCGCCTCTGCTACTTATTATCCCTCACCTGTACCTTATCGCTAACAACATTGCCTGGGGCCCGAGATTGTTACAGGTTGGTTGGGGCGTCTGGCTTTCCTTGAACTTTGCTACGGGATTGCTCGTCCTGCGTTCTTCCTGGGCGCACGCCCCGAATCCCTATATCAAGAAACAGACAGAAATCATGTTGTTCGGGACGACGCTTAGTCTCGGTGTTCCGTTTGTCTTCTATTTTTTACCGACTCTTGTGTTTAAAAAGTCGCTGCCTCTCACAGAAATCCTCGGGCTGCTTATCATTTTGTGGCCGGTGACGCTCGCCTACGTGATCATCAAACACCGCTTTATGAACATCAATTTCATCATCAAGCGCGGGGTGGCCTATGCGTTGGTTTCCGGGTTTGTCGTTGCCGCCTATTTTCTCTTTGTTGTGGGGGTCGGGAAATTGGCTCTGCTTTTGACCGGATCAACCAGCCAAATAGTGACCATTTTAGCCACTTTGTTCATTGCTGCTTTGTTTAACCCGGTTAAAAACAGAATCCAGAATTTTGTCGAGCGCCGATTTTATCCCAGTCGATTTACCTATCGAGAAGCTATCCGCAACTTCGGCCATGAGCTGGTCAATGTTTTGGATTTGGAGACGCTGTTAGAGACGATTTGTACCTTTTTGTCCCAAACCATGAAAATACGTCCCGTGGCAATTTATTGGTTACAGGGAGCAGCGAAATTCGACCTTCGAAAAACAGCCGGGGTTGAGCATGAAATCACTCCGGCTTTTTCAACTGAGGATCGCGTTGTTCAGAATTTAAGCAAGACAAAAGGATTGCTCGACTTGACTCCTTTCGCTGAAGAGACCACAGAGCTTTCAGAAGAGGAGTCGCTCAGATGGAAAAAACTCGACACGGAAATGGTTCTGCCGCTTCTGTCGCAGCAGAAATTAGTTGGGTTGATGACAGTGGGACCGAAAGACGACGATGAACCCTATTTCAAAGAAGATCTCGATTTATTGCAGTCGCTCAACGACCGTATTAACATTTCCCTGGATAATACGATGCTCACCGAAGAGCTGCGGGAGCAAGACCGTTTAAAGAAAGAGCTGGAAGTCGCGCGCCGTATTCAATTGAGCTCGCTGCCGCAAGAAGATCCCCGCGTACCCGGCCTGCAAGTCAGCGGAATTTCCATACCCGCGATGGAAGTCGGCGGCGATTATTACGACTACCTCGAATTCCCTGACGGTCGCTTCGGAGTTGTGGTCGGCGATGTTTCCGGCAAAGGCACCTCGGCAGCGCTCTACATGTCGCAGCTCAAGGGCGTTTTGAAGACCGCTTCCAAATACCAGCTCTCGCTCAAAAATCTTGTGGCGGAAGTCAACGCCATCACCTTTCCAACCATCGAAGCGCAGGCTTTTATCACGCTGGCGTGCGGCGCTTTTGATATGAAAAAAAGGGAGTTCAGCTTGGTGCGCGCCGGGCATTTGCCGAGCATCCATTATTCAACCAAAGACAAGGCCTTCCGGGAGCTCTCTCCGCGAGGTATCGGAATCGGTCTGGAAAACGGCAAAGTGTTTGACGCTGAGCTCGAAGAAGTTTGTTGTCCATTCGAGTCAGGCGACTTTTTCCTTTTTTATTCCGATGGAATTATCGAAGCGCAAAATTCTTCCGGCGACGAATTTGAAGTGAGCTCTCTGAAAGAATTGTTTGAAAGCAATGTCTTCAACAACGCTCTCACCCTTCGGGAACGAATTATCGAACAAGTGCGAGAATTTTCAGCGAATACTTCACAACGCGATGACATGACTCTCGTCGTTGTCAAGATTATGTGATTGGGGTAATTATCAGCGAAGCTCCTCCTCCGGTATGTTTTTTATTTCCAACGGATAGAAAAACCCAACGGATTTTTTAGAGTTCCAAGCAGATGGGTTCTTTCACCTGAAGAATCCATGAAGTTACTATCATCCCTTATATATGGCGCCTTGAACTGAGTTTTGAAGACCAACCTCTGTTATGGCGCCCTTCAGAACACGGATGCTCAGAATGCACGGATTTAATGAATTCAGGTGATAGAAAAAGCAGGAAGGAATCCGTGCTTTCCGATGATCCGTGTTCTCAACATCACTATCACCCCACCTTACAATTACTGAGGTTTCACCAGGTTGCCACTTTTTCCTTGCTAAAGTTTCTTGAATTTAACATATTGCTTATCCTCAAATGAAAACTGACTGATTTCCAACGGCAACTACGGGAGATGAGCTTATGAAAAATTCAGCGACCCTGCTCGCGATCGGCACGGTATTATTCATCACAACAGTCGTTTTTGTTGCAATCAGCCAATTAGGGCCGCCCAATCCGGTTTCCGTCAATGCCCCTCCGGAAGAATTTTCCTCCGGACGCGCCCTGCAGCATCTTCAAGTCATTGCCGCTAAACCTCACCCGGTGGGTTCGCCTGAGCATAAAAAGGTGCGTGATTACCTGCTCGCGGAGCTCACAAATTTAGGCGTCGAACCTCGAGTACACACCGTACAAGTAACCAGATCCCGCTCCGCAATGACCGCGCGTTTTGCAACTCTTCACAACATTGTCGCTCGAATCAAGGGAACGGAGAACAGTCGAGCCCTGATGTTAGTGAGTCATTATGATTCTGTCCCCAATGCTCCCGGCGCCACAGATGACGGTTCCGGAGTGGTCACCATGTTGGAAACGCTGCGCGCCCTCAAACATCATCCCCCGTTAAAAAACGACCTCATCTTCCTGTTTACCGATGGTGAAGAGCTCGGTCTTCTCGGCGCTCAGGGATTTGCCGGGCAGCACCCGTGGTTGAAAGATGTCGGACTCGTGCTCAATTTCGAAGGCAGCGGCAGCAGTGGTCACGTGATCATGTTCGAAACCAGCGATGAAAACGGCCGGTTGATTGCTGAATTTGCCAAAGCAGCGCCTTTTCCTGTGGCCAACTCTCTTTCTTACGAAATTTATCGCAGAATGCCGAACGATACCGACTTGACTGTGTTCAAAAAAGCCGGTATCCCCGGGCTGAATTTTGCCTATATCGACGACCGTTACGATTACCATACCTTGAGCGATAATATCGAGAACATCGATGAAGGCGCCCTGCAGCATGATGGCTCCTACGCATTAGCATTAACGCGTCATTTCGGCAATCTGGATTTGAGCGATATCAAGGCTTCCAATTCCGTTTATTTTAATACCTTTGGCTGGGGCTTTGTCCACTACTCGCAAAAATGGGCTATCCCGTTCATGCTTCTGGCGATTTTGGTTTATGCCGCCGCGCTCACCCTGGGATTCCGAAGGAAACAAGTTCAGCTCCTGGCGCTTCTCAAAGGGCTGATCGCGTTTTTAGCTCTGGTAGTGACCGGGCCTTTGATTGTTGCCGGTTTATACAGCGGACTTGCTAAGTTTTTCAACGGCGTCGATTGGTGGCTGCTTTTTTATAACGACAAACTCTTACTTCTCGGCTTTGCCCTGCTGACTATCGGAATCTCAGCCGGTCTTTATATCTTGGTGAGAACCGGAATGAAAGTGTGGCATATGGTTCTCTTAGCAGCGATATTGTTGCTCTCTCTGAGTGTCAGTGATTTCCTGCAGTGGCCGGCTGCCCTCAGCGCTGTGATTGTTCCAATGCTGTTGTCTATTCTCTTTC
Source organism: bacterium (assembly GCA_046756745.1). Taxonomy (GTDB): domain Bacteria; phylum Zhuqueibacterota; class Zhuqueibacteria; order Oceanimicrobiales; family Oceanimicrobiaceae; genus JBHHWX01. The sequence continues at coordinate 5,253 of JBHHWX010000358.1, forward strand.
GAAAAGGCATGCAGGTCTACAACCTCACCATGGGCAGCTTGCTCGGTTGGATGATATTGATGATTGCGGTCACCCTGATCATACCCGGCGGGAGCTACCTTGTCACCTGGCCTTTTTTGTTTGCCGCCGTTCCACTTTGTGTCATGCTTTTGCTAAAAGATCACGACGTCTCATCTATCCGAAACTGGCTCTTGTTTTCCATCTTTTCAATTCCAGCCATTCTTTGGTTTAGTCAATTAGCGTATCTTTTTTCTCTTAGTATGGGCATCGCTAAGAGCGGAGCCACCATGGTTTTACTCACCGTGCTTTTGGGCCTGCTTATGCCGCACTTCGAGGTCATGACTTCAAAGCACAAGTGGGCGCTCCCGGGAGTGGCTGGTTTGTTAGCCATAGCGATCCTGTTGATGGCGACCGCCGGCGCGGATTACGATAAGCGCTACCGCAAATCCAATACTCTCTTCTACGGCTACAACGCTGACGCCGATGAATATGTCTGGGGCAGCGTCGATGAAACTGTCGACGAGTGGACCTCCGAATTTCTCACGGACAGTGATACCAGCGGTTTTGCCGAATTTGTACCCACCGCTCCATCTCAGCAGATGGCCCGTTCGCAGGCGCCCCGTATCGCTCTGACCCCGCCGGAGCTGACCCTTCTTGAAAATAAGGTTGAGCAGGATAGTCGAACCGTAAAAATGCACATTCAGTCCACGAGAGCGGCGCCCTATCTCAACCTCTTTTTCAGTCCGGGCTCGGGAATGACCGCCGCGAATGTGAGTGGGATAGAGGTGGAGGGTTTCGAAAATCTTGGCGAATCCGCAGCGAAAAATTGGTGGCGCTGGCGCTACTACGGATTGCCGAAGGAAGGCATTGACTTAACCTTGCAATTAGACTCCTCGAAATCTTTTGACGTGCAACTGCTCGATGTTTCGTATGCATTACCGGATTTTGGAAATGACGTCCTGAAACCGAGGCCGGAATATATGATGCCGCATCGCTACCGGTTTACCGATATGACGCTCGTGCGAAAAAGATTTACTATTCCGCCGGCTGCGAGTTCAGTTGATTAATAAGTAACATTTTTCTTATGAGGTAATGGTTTATGAAACCCTTTCAGGGTTTGATTTGCTTTGTTCTCGAAACCGAGGGTACGGCTATCGCCGAACCCTCGGCTATGTTGTCTAACCGCTTCGCGGTAATACGAACCTCGTACCAAAC
>JBHHWX010000359.1:0-6461 GCA_046756745.1 bacterium
ATAAATTAAAACTTTGTGAACCCTTTGAGTCTTCGTGTCTTGGTGGCTATGAATTATTCAGGTTACACTCTAAAACCTCTCTTAGCGAAGGCGTCCCCGCCGGGCAATTTCTCCCTCAATCTGGGCAGAGAAACCCTCGGCGAGACGCCTTTGGGAAGTGTGAATAGTTTTCGTTCAAACAGTAAATAGCGGGTTGGATAGTGAGAGCGGTCGTACAACGAGTAAGAAAAGGTTCTGTCTCTGTCGATGGCAAGGTGACCGGCCAAATCGATAAAGGGCTCGTCATTTTGCTTGGCGTCAAGAACGGGGATGCCGCGGCCGACGCTCACTACTTAGCAAACCGGTGCGCCAATCTCCGAATCTTTCCGGATGATCGAAACAATTTCAATTTATCGTGCTTGGATGTCCAAGGTGAAATTTTGGTTGTGTCGCAATTCACGTTATACGGGGATACTCGCAAGGGCCGAAGGCCAAGCTTTATCGATGCGGCGCCCCCGAATATTTCCGAACCGCTCTACCATAAGTTTGTTGAGAATTTAAGGGAGTTTGGACTGAAAGTTAAAGAAGGCGTTTTCGGTGCAATGATGTCGGTTGAAATACACAACGACGGTCCGGTTACTTTAATCGTTGAAAGCAAGGTGTGACAAAAGAAACGTGCTATCTCTTAACAATAAAAAGCTGATTTTAGCCTCCTCGTCGCCGCGCCGCGCACAGCTTTTGAATTTATTGGGTTTGGCTTTTGAAGTACGTGACAGTTTTTTCGACGAAGAAAGCGAGTCTTTTTCGATACCGGAAGTTCAGGTTTTGGATCTTGCACACAAGAAAGCCTCGCGGGTTGCCGAAAACATAAGAGATGGCTTGGTTGTCGGCGCCGATACGGTCGTTGTCATCGACGATCTTATTTTGGGTAAGCCCAAGGACAAAAAAGACGCGTTACATATGCTCAAACAGTTGAGCGGAAGATCGCATACCGTCTATACAGGATTTGCTATTATTGAGCATCCTTCCGGTCAAGCTGTCAGCGATTACGACAAGACCGAGGTCTTCTTTAGAGATCTCTCTGATGAGGAAATTGAGCACTATGTTGACACAGAGAGTCCGATGGACAAAGCCGGCGCCTACGGAATTCAGGATGAAAGTGCAGTGTTTGTCGATAAAATTGAGGGGTGTTTTTATAATGTAGTTGGCTTTCCATTGACTAAGTTTTATACCACGTTGAAATCGTTTTTAACAGTAAAATAAAACTGTTACTATGGAAGGTAAAAGGGTGATGTACGATGGAGAATCTTGGCTTTATTTTAAAACAGGCGAGACAAAATTTAAACAAAACTCTCGAAGAAGTTCATGATCGAACGCGAATTTCTATTCAACATTTAAAATATTTAGAGAATAACGAATTTTCATTTCTACCGGAGACGTATGTCAAGTCTTTCTTAAAAGACTATTCAAAAGAATTGGGGCTCGACGCGGATGACATACTGCATCAATATTATGAACATTCTGCACAACTCGATGAGTTAAAACAAGAAAGTGAGAATCTTGCGGGACTGGATCGCACGAATCCTGTTGCCAATCAAATTCTCGAGTGGGCATTAGGCGCCGGCTCTTTGGTTTTGCTCATTTCGATAATTTTGGTCTATATTCAATATAGGTCGCATATCTATGCAAAACCCATGCGTCATGATGGAAGAAGCGGGACCTATCGATTTTTGACAAGTCCCGATAATAAAACAAAAAAGGAGTTAATCTCAGTACAGGTAACCGCTGTCGATCGCGTTGCTTTACTTATCATCGATGAGACGATGTCCGAACATTCTTTAGTTCCAGGGGAGGTATTTACCTGGGAAGCGGATAGCTCGTTCAATATTTTAGTTGATAATGCGAATGCAGTTCGATTGTCATGTATGGGTGAAGCTCTCGCGGATTTAGGAGAGGAAGGCCAGAAAGCGTTGTTGACGGTTACCAAGAAAGGAGTGATTGCAATCAAAAGAACAGCCCGAAAAAATACACCGCCATTGCCTTGAATTCATGCAGCTATTAAACACGCATTCATTAAAAAACATTTATTTCATCGCGATCTGTGGCACCGGTATGACTGCTTTGGCTGGGATGCTAAAGTCAAGGGGGTATGCTGTACAGGGGGCAGACCAAAATGTCTATCCTCCCATGAGCGATTTTTTGCAGGAATTGGGTATTCCGGTGTTGCAGGGATTTAGTGAAAAACATCTGGAGCCGGCGCCCGATCTGGTGATCATTGGTAATTCCATGTCGCGCGGAAACCCGGAAGTCGAGGCTGTGCTGGATAATAAGATTCCGTACATGTCTTTGCCCCAAGCTTTGCAAGAGTTCTTTATTCGCGGACAATATTCATGTGTGGTCGCCGGAACGCATGGGAAGACCACGACCAGCTCGATGTTGACCTGGGTTCTCGAGAGCTCCGGTCGCGATCCCGGATTTTTTATCGGTGGCATTCCGGAAAATTTCGGGCGCGGTTTTAAAATCGGCAACGGCGGACTCTTTGTTTCTGAAGGCGATGAATACGATTCGGCTTTTTTCGATAAAGGCTCGAAGTTCTTGCATTATATGCCGGATTTGGTTATCCTTAATAACATTGAATTTGACCATGCTGACATTTTCAAAGATATCGACGCAATCGAAACCGCGTTTTCCCGATTGCTCAATCTCGTTCCAGCAAACGGGTATCTGGTCGCGAACTGGGACGACCCCTTGGTTAAGAAGTTGAGTGGGCATGTCTTCTCAAAAGTGGTGACTTTTGGATTAACCGCTGGCGATTGGCGCGCTGAAAATATCAAGCCCGGTGAGAGTTTTACAGAGCTTGATGTTTTGCATAAAGGCGATTTGTGGGGAACCTTATCTATCCCTTTACACGGAAATCATATGGTGCAAAACTGTTTGGCGGTCGTCGCAGCGAGCACAGTCCTCGGTCTTTCTCGCGGTGAAATCATCGACGGTTTGGGCACGTTCAAAAATGTCCGGCGGCGCCTGCAATTGGTGGGCGAGGCGCGTGATATCAAAATATTTGATGACTTTGCGCACCATCCCACTGAAGTAACCGCGACCATCGATGGGTTGAAATCCAGATACTGCACCCGACGATTGTGGGCTGTCTGGGAGCCGAGAACCGCGACCAGTAAGCGAAATATTTACCAGCAGCGCTATATCGAATCGTTTGATAACGCGGATTGTGTGATCATGGCGCCGTTGCACCTGCCGGAAAAAATACCCGCGCAGGAACGGCTTTCACTGGAGCAAGTCTCACTCGCTCTTTCGCAAAAGGGGAAACCGAACTGGATCGTACCCGCGGGTTCTGAGATGATCGATTTTTTGAAAAACAACCTGCACAGCGGCGACGTCGTCTTGTTTATGAGCAATGGTGACTTTAATCAAACACCTCGAAAATTGTTAAAAGTGATATAAACCTATAAGGTGGGTAGCATCGATGGAAAAGGAAAAAAGAAGGCCGTATCCTCGCAAACAGTCGTTTCGCAGCACGGAAATTGACCAAAACAACATCAAAAAAATCATCTCCGATATTGAGGAGAAACTTGAAGACTCCATAAAGCCGGAACGGTTTGAAGGACTCAATTCCTTTGAACGCAAACTTGTGCACCGGCATTTCGATCATAATAAGGAGTTTCAAACCAGAACCTACCGTTCGGGAAATAACTTCACATTATGTGTCTATCCGGTGGGCAATATCGAGCGCTTTGCTAAAGAGAAAGCCCAGGAATGTTTGGAGTCCGGCGCCAACGTCGAGCTGCCGCCCATGGGTAGTTACGAGCGCTATCTTGTCCATAATGCGCTGAAGGATATCTCCGGAGTGCAATCCGAAAGTACCGGGGAAGGCAAGGAGCGGAAAATCCAGCTCACGTCAAAACAGTTCGGCCGGGGACTCAAAAAGATCGTCAAGAAGATAAGACTCTTTTAGTAACCGTTCACAGGGTAGACACAAATAGGATGAGATCTCGCTGATGAAAATAAGGGTGCAGATTTCATTTTAGGTTCATTCCAGGCAGAGATGTCACCACTTCGAGGTTATCCAAATGCTTGGTTTGACTAAAAGCTATCATCATTTCACCGCTTCGCAGTTGGCTTTCAATCCCGAAGGGATGTCATGATTATAGAAATATTGAAATTCCTACGCTTATAACCCCGAAGGGGTGGTATCTTCTTGAGTATTTGCCCAAAACAGAATCTGCAACCATAAAAAATATCTTCAACGGATGAAAACGGTAAATTGAAATATCCACAAGAGTACCCAACGTGGCAAACCGAAATAATTTTTTAAATCATTTTAGAATAGTCACAGCATGTCATCAATTCCATTGAAATCACATCCGTTGGCAGCCGTTATCCGTTGGCATTTTTCTGTCTAATCTTCATTAATACCCTGTGATTGGTTACCTTTTTTAAACCAGCGTCTTTACCCAGATGGGATTTGTCAAGCACTGGAAAGAGCGTGCTTCGGAGCCAGAGAAGAGCTCCCCTCTAATATAACCCGCTCTGAGCGATTCTGTGAGTACGATTTCTTCTTGGTGAGAATAAGGTTTGGTAAAGTCGGTTGTGGTTTTGAGCGGCGTCTCACCCTGTTTGCCGAAGTCGCCGTAAAATAAATCGAGTTTGCGTAACGGCCCAAATTCAGGCGATGAATGGCAGACCACATTCAGCTTCATCGTATCGCTTTTTAGGGTGTCCCCACAAAACGCAACCTTATCCCCGGTTCCATAGATTTTGAGCTGCAGGAACGGCCCATTGGTCACGATCATTCTGCCTTTTTTGAATCCATCTAACAGAGCGCTCAGGGAGAAAGGGGCATCCAAAAAGACTCCGGTACGCACGTGACCGAACAAATGCTCGTGACTTTCCCGCATCGTAAAAAACGGCAATCCGATCTGCCGAAAGCGGTTGAAATTGCCGTGCGCGTCATTCCCGCCTGAAATGAAGATGCGACGGCCTTGCAGCAGGAGTGTGCGCCAGAGTTGTTTGCCCTCGAAAAACCCGTTCTCAGTCCCGTTCCAAATCTGCAGACCGTGTAAACCCGGGTGGCGACAGTCACGGTAGGACCATTTCCCGCGGCGCACGAGCAACCATTCCAAAAACGGCGGTTTGACCCCCGGATGGGCTGCGAACGCCACCGCGTCCGGACTTATTTTATGCAACACTTCTGCAATCGAAAGGTTTGGCCTGGTACGAAACCACTTTTCCGCGCTGTCGCCATGGCCTGGGAGAAAGTCAGGGTGGTTCAAGATTAAAAAATGAATATTGCGGTTCTTGCTGTTACCGGCTGAGACCTCCTCCCCGGGAACGACCACAAACTCCGGATCATCCCGGTTGAGGTGATCGATTTCTTTTAGCAGCTCGCGCCACTTCTCGAGATCGGGATCGTTTTGGAGATAATTATCCGGCATATCATCCAAGTCATAAGAATGATCCGTCGCGCAGAAGAAATTTAATCCCAACGCTTTTGCCAACTTAACTGATGGCTCTAATGGCGCTCCGAATTCAACCTGATCGCTTGTATAGCTTGTATGACAGTGAAATTCTCCGAAAGTCCAACCCTCGCATTTCGGCAAGGGATGTTCTGCGAAAAAGACGTCCAAAGGCGCGTGACTGGTTGCGGCGTAATTATCGTTTTGAATCCGGCGTTTTTTCCCGTTGATCCGAACCTCAATTTCGACCTGAACGTGACAGGGTCCTGTAAGAGATGCGGTGCGGTTTATTTCGATCACTTTCGACCAGAACGCTTCTCGAACCGGATATCCGTGAAAATCAAAGGAGACAGATTTTTTTCCATTGAGATGCACGTTCACCCCGTCCAGAACGACCGGGTATTTATCTGCGTCTTTAATCAGGATGAGTATTGGCAAAGGAGATCCCGGCTCGAGACGATGCGGCGCATCGGCGATGATTTCAGGCTCCTTTTTTTTCAAACGGCTGTAAATACCTTTAAAGGCATAGTGGGTCTCAGCGTAAAGCAGAAACAGCAGCCAGGACATTTCTAATACATGAGCGGTCAAGTTATACACACTGATAGAATAAAGATTGTAATCGAAATCATTAAATGGCAGAATAATTATACGGCAGAATAATTTTATTTCATAAATTTGTTACTATTCAGGCGTGAGAAGCTTCGGAGTGCAAAACTTTAGTTTTGCACTGTTTCAATGAAAGCTGGGGCTGTCCAAAAAGCGTGCAGCGAGTCTGTAACACGACATTTATGTCGTCGATCTTGAGGCTAATTTCTCGACATAAATGTCGAGTAACGTATTTTCATGCCCCTTTTTAGACAGCCCCACTCCGATACCAAAGGCTGAGATATTGAGAACCGAACATCTTTACAAACTGAGCACGTTTTCTCCCACAGAACTGGAAATCCCACTGAAATGAATTTTTTCAATTTCTATTTCAATTCTGTGGCAGTTCTGATTCTGTGGGCGGGC
>JBHHWX010000360.1:0-6452 GCA_046756745.1 bacterium
GCGCAATAAAGACACTGGATGCAAGTTTATTAGACTCGTTAACATCATGATTCCTCGAAACTCCAGTTTCGAGGGCTGCAAAACAAGGTTTTGCCAGTCCATTGCATTCCCAAACTTGGAGTTTGGGAACGCGGCAATAAATGGCTAACCCTGGTAGTGCCGGGGTTGATATAGACTATTGATTTGCAAACGAGACGTTTGCGGTACGTTGATTTGCAAACGTGACGTTTGCAGTACGTGCGTTTAAATCGACATGAACCAAAACCAAAACAAAATAACCATCATCATCCTGCTTCTGATCACGTTGGCGGCGAGCGTCCTCCGGCTGGTCAACCTGGGTGAACCCAGCTTCTGGGTGGATGAGCTGGATTTCGTCAATGCTGCCAAGTCCATGCAAACGAGTGGGCAGCCTCTGCTGGCATCGGGGTACCCGTATCCGCGTGCGCCGTTGCTGACCTATTCGCTGATGGGTTCCTTCAAGCTGTTCGGGGTTACCGAATGGTCGACCAGGCTGCCGTCCGCCATTTTTGGGGTGTTGAGCGTTCCCCTGCTGTTTTTCATCGGACGGCGTTTTTTTGGCGAACGCGTCGGGGTGCTGGCGGCGCTGTTTCTCACGTTCGCGCCGTTCGCTGTCGGCTGGTCGCGCACGGCGCGCATGTATTCGCTGTTTCAACTGCTGTTCCTGGCGGGATTCTATTTTTTCTATCGCGGATTTGAAGCGGATGGCGCGAAAGACCCGCAAGCGCGGCGAAGCAGCCTGATCGCACAACTGCGATCAAAGTGGCGAATCGACGTGCCTCTGCTTTTGGTCGGCGGTTTCTTTTTGCTGTTGAGCTTTATCACGCACCAAAATGCCGGACTGTTCATGTTGGGTTTACTGGTTTACCTGGCGGCGTGCGGCGTGTTCGGCTTTTTCAAGAAAGGGTCGTCGGTGCGATACAAATATCTGCTGCTGTTCGGACTCATCGCTGTCGGAGGGCTGATCGCCGTTGCGCTGATACCGCAGGCGCGTGCTTTCCTGGAGTATGCCGTGAGTTACCAACCGAAATGGGCAGAGGTTGCGTCGGCGCAAAATTCCTGGCGCATCATCGAGTTCTTTTTCGACGCCGACAAGCTGCCATTTTATTTGCTGTTTTTGATCGGATTGGCGTCGGTGTTGCTGAGATTTGACAAGGCCGGAGTTTACAGCGCGCTGCATTTCGTTATCCCGGTGTTGATGTTCAGCTTTGTTTTTCAGTACCGCAAAAACGATTACATTTTTCATGTATTTCCGCTCTTCTTGCTGCTGGCTGCGGTTGGATTCAATGTTGTCATCGAGTGGGTCGCTGCCAAAGCCCGGAATCTTTCTTCACTCCCTGGAGTGTTCGCTAGCCATCCACAGAGAAAATGGCTTCTTACCGGAATTTTGCTTCTCTGGTTCCCGCTCTCGCCGGCGTTTCGTTTTGCGCAAAAAATTCCGCGCTTGGGTGACGGTTTTTTTAACGGAGCGGTTTATTTTAATGAGTGGAAGCACGCTTCGGACTGGCTTCGTCCCCGCCTTTCGGACGCCGACGTTCTGATGTCCACCCTGCCGATGACTGTTCAGTATTACCTCGGACGAGCCGATTATAATTTGAACTGGTCTAACGGCGATCTCTCTCGCGAGAAAAATATTCGTGCGCAGGATGGGCGATTGATCGATTTCTATTCCGGGACCGACGTGATTGAAGATTTGGATGAATTGGAAAAACTTTTACAAAAATATCCGCAAGGCTGGCTGTTAGTGGATAATTATCGCTTTTCAAACAATGTGTACGTTCCGGAGGCGGTCCGATTACATATACTGGAGACCATGGAAAAAAGCTACGAAACGGCTCGCAAGACCGTTTCGATATATAGATGGAGTTTTAGCAAACCGGTGTTCAGAACCAAATAAAAAGGAGTTTAGCCGTGAAAGTCTTTGTGACCGGCGCAGCCGGATTTTTGGGTAGACAACTTGTTGAGTTGTTGAGTAAGAAACATGACGTGGTCACCGTGGTTCGGCCAACCAGTGATACACACTATTTAAAAGAAAAAAACGTACAATTGGTGGTTGGGGATTTACGCGACAAAGCGTGCCTTGAAACCGCCATGCAGGGCGTCGAGGTTGTGGTGCATGCCGCCGCGGCCTTAAGAGGCAAATGGGAGGATTTCTACGATATCAATGTGGGCGTGACGCAAAACTTACTCGAGCTTTCGGTTCAGCAGAAAGTCGAAAGATTTGTTTTTATCAGCTCGATCATCGTCTACGATCACAGCTCTTCGTCCGAAGGTCAGGTTTTTCATGAAGCGATGCCTTATGAGGAAAAAGAACAAACTTACTATTGCAAGACCAAGATCGCCGCTGAAAAAAGCGTGAATGAATACCACGACAAGCACAAACTGCCGACGGTGATTTTGCGCCCGGCCGCGCTGTACGGCAAACACGGCCCGCTCTTCGTCTCCAGACTTGGATTGCCGTTAGGGAGCAACCGCTATCTCGTTTTTGGCAAGGGAAACGTGCCGTTGACGCTGTCTCATGTGGCAGGTGTGGCTCAGGCCGTGCTTCTTGCAATGGCAAAGAAAGAAGCCGTTGGCAAGACCTACAACGTTACCGAAGATAACTCCTTGACGCAGACCGAATATTTTCGGAGCGTACGCCATACGGTGAAACCGAAATTCAAGGCACTGAAACTCCCATACGGATTGGCTCGCTCACTCGGCGTCGCTTCCGGCTGGGCGCTCGGTCTGATCGGTCAGACGTCCCCGCTGAATTTGTCTTATATGCGGCTGTGTGTGACGCCGTTTTCCTATTCAAACGAGAAAATCAAGGAAGAACTCGGGTGGCAGCCGCAGGCCGATTTTTTCGCAAGCGTCAAAGAGATGATGCTTTGGCACAAAGAAAAAATCCAGCCGAAACGGAAAGGACCAAGCGAGTCCGGTAAAGTCACGATTATCTCTAACAAAACACTTAAGGTCAATGTGGTCGGTTGTGGCGTCATTTCCGGTCCGCATCTCAACGCTTTGAAACGGATACGGAATGTGAAAATCACGGCTCTCTGCGACCCGGCGGCTGAAGCCCGCGAGAAAATGGCGAAGAAATACGGCGTCAGTAAAACCTACAGCGATTTCAAAGAAATGCTTGCTCAGGAAAATCCGGATGTGGTGCACGTGTGCACGCCGGCTCAAAGTCATGCCGAAATCAGCATCGAGGCGATGAAACAGGGATGCCATGTCTTGGTTGAGAAACCCATGGCCGCGACAGCCGACGAGGCGCAGAGTATGGTTAACGCTGCCAAAAAATATTCGGTCACACTGTGTATTGATCACAATCACATCTTCGATAAAGTCATGATCCGGGCGCGGAACCTGTTAGCCGCCGGCGAGATCGGAAGGACGGTATTTGTCGAGGTCCTTTACGGCAATTCGTTCAGCTCCAACGCGAACAGCCAGTATATGTCGTACGCCGGCAAAGACAACTGGGCATACGGGCTGCCGGGTGCGCTTTATCAGAATTTTATTTCCCACCCCATCAGTTTACTCACGGACGTCATGGGAGACGCCCGACTGAAGGACGTACACGCCAAGTATCACCGGGTTGTCCCACATATGAAAACCGATGAGTTGTACGCTTATTTTGATAGCTCAGAAGCTCAGGGTCTGCTGCGTTTATCCAACGCTGTGTCCCCGCGATATTTGGTTTTAAACGCCTACGGAACCGGCGGCACGTTGCGGGTGGATTTCCTGAATCGAGTCGTTTTTGTGGATAAACCGCTGTCGCGCTTGCCGCGCGTGATCGGTCGCAGCATGATGGCTTTCAAGCAGGCCAAAACCTTATTCGGAGCGTCGATACGCAATCTCTTTGCCGGCTTGACAGGTAGGTACAATTTGTATCAAGGCAATGAGACTCTGATCCGTTTGTTTTATCAGAGCATTCTTATGGAGACAGCACCGCCGATTTCTCCTGAAGAGGGTCTACGCTCGATGGAAATCATGGATGAAATATGGACAAAGCTGCCCAGCGGCAATGGGGTGTCGTCACTCAAACAGATTCCGAAGAAGAAACCGTTAAAGAAAGGGACACAGAGATCACGGAAAGTCAAAGTGCTCACAGAGAAAAAATAGCGTGGCAGAGCCCCATATAAAACACGGGATTTAACAACCGCAAAATTTCAAAAACATGCTAAAAGAAATCAGCCACGGATGCACACGGATTGAACACGGATAAAATGAGTTTAGAATATGAAGTAAGTATTGTTCATTTATTAATTATTAATATTTCTCAGTTCATTAAGCGAAAATTTCTTAGCCTCAAGTCCGCCTGATGATAAACCATCAGGCTACGAGATGCAAGGCGATTGAAATCGCCTCATCAGGAGTCGAATTTATTCGACTTACATCTCGTAGCTGGAGAATTCATTCTCCAGAGGGTGCGGCGAATAAGGGAAAAATAACTCTCTAATCAAATTTTCGGCGTAAATAAAAAACGAACTCGGGAATGAAATCATCTCATCGTCGTTGTTTTATTGAAACTTAAGTCAGTGTGGCGAAGTGAGAAATGTTAGTTAATTATTAACAAAATCCGTGTTTCATCAGTGTGAATCCGTGGCTAAAATAGTCTTTATGGTTTGACCAAACAGATTGGCTATAGAGTCTTAAAAACTTTGCTAATAAAACAAAATGTTGTCGGTTTGTAGAACGAATAACACGAACCTGTTTAGGCCGGTTTGGGAGCGTTAGGATATTTGGCTTTGAGATATGTTAGGTAAAGCAACCATACTTTTACTCATCAGCCAGTTTGCGTTGTTGGTTTCCGGTTACACGATAAACGTCGGACTGGCCCGATTTTTTGGCCCGGGAGACTACGGCACTTTTACGGTCGTGATGTCATTTCTACTCGTGGTACAACTGTTCGTCATTACCGGCATCCCGATCGCCTTGCAAAAGTATATCGCTGAAAACCTCGATGCGAGCAAACTCCTGTTTCGCAAAACCGTCCCCTGGCACGTGCTCTATTCTCTCGGCGTGTGGCTGCTTTTTTGGTTGGCCTCGCCGGTTATCGCTTCCTGGTTTTCCGATCCGGCATTATCGCTCTATCTGCGCATCGCATCTGTGGATATTCTTTTCTACGGCTTATACAAGTATTATCTCAGTTTACATAATGGCTTGCATGAATTCGGCAGACAGACCGTTATGGGTGTAGCTTATTCCGTGGCGAAAGTAACGACCATTTTTGCTCTGGTTTTCCTGGGCTTCGGGTTGAAAGGCGCGATAATCGGCAACACTTTAGGATCCGTCGGCGGGCTTATCGTCGGGATGTTTTTAGTCAGATTTCCGGAAGTGACCGAAAAGCTCGGGGAGGTCCCGTTCTTCAAGTTTGCTTTTACCAATGTTTTTTACTATGTGGGTTTACAGCTCATTTTTTCCATTGATATTTGGTCTGTGAAATACTATCTTAATGCCGAAATGGTTGGACAATACAGCTCCGCCGCGAGCATGGCGAAAATTCCGTATTTCCTGTCCCTGGCGGTTTCCTCTGCTATTTTGCCAACAATTTCTCTTGCAAGCAAGTTGAATAATATGCAACGCGTCCGCGATATTGTCCGAATCACATTACGTTACTGGCTCATCCTGCTTTTTGCCATGATCGTTGTGGTCAGCTCGATTGCTCCGTCTTTGATTCTTCTCTTTTTTGGAGAACAGTACCGCAGCGCCGGCCCGATATTAGCCGTTCTGTTTACGGCCATAGCACTGGTTACGTTCTTCGCAGTGATGAATACCGTTCTCATCGCACGGAATAAGTTGAAACCTTGCCTCGCGGTCACTGGAGTCCTGATTTTGGCGCACATCATCGCAAATGTGGTGTTGGTACCGAGGTTTCACGGAATGGGCGCTGCTCTGGCGACTTTGATTGTCGCATTACTTGGCAATTTGTTAAGCACGCTTCTGTTGTTGCACGATTTGAAAGTTGTGATGCCGGTCTTTTCTGCTATTCGTACGGTCACGACCGGCGTTGTTGTGATTCTCGCCGTGTACACGCTGCCGATTTTTGATCAACCTTTTGTCACAAAGAGTCTGATGGTTTTGAGTTTGTTCTTGAGTTGTCTGTTCTTGTTGCGGGAGCTCAATATTGCCGATGTGAAACGGTTTCAAGCCGTACTCACGCTGAAGACCTAGCGTGGCGGAGTCGCAAATTATTAGCCACGGATTCACACTGATGAAACACGGATTTTGTTAATTTAATCATTAATCAATGAACAATTCTGACTTCATATACAAAATTCATTTTATCCGTAAACTGGTATAATTTGTATTTTTATCCGTGTCAATCAGTGTTAATCCGTGGCTTCCTTTTTAATAGTTTTCTTTAAAAAGTTTGTATTTTTGTGCAAGACTTTATTGATAATACTAAATACGTGACGCGAAATGCTGTGTCCACGGTCAGGTTTGCATAG
>JBHHWX010000361.1:0-6434 GCA_046756745.1 bacterium
TGTGGAACCGATACATTGAACGTTCTGAAATCGGTAGGCTACGATGTGGAGGTTTATGAAACCGGCACATGCTGTGGCATGGCCGGGACTTTCGGGTTGAAATCGGGGGTGTTGGGATATGAGCTCTCTACAAAAGTGGGCGAGCCGCTTTTTGAGCTTTTCAAGAACAGCGGCATCGACGCTATCCTCACCGAAAGCGCTGCTTGCAAAATCCAGTTGCAGGAAGGAATCCGTCTTCCGGTCTTGCATCCGTTGGAACTTAACGTATTTGATCGCATATAACCTCGCGTGATATTTTTATTGACATCATATTTAATTTTTGTTATTTTTACAAAAAGGTGGAAATTTAAGGATAAGTTTGGAGGAATCATGTTAAGCAGGCTACAGATGTGTAAGAAGAACTTTTTTGTCTTTTCTGTTTTACTCATCGGGTTGCAGTTGAATACTTCTTTAGTCTATTCAGGAGGTGGGAAATACGTGAAGGGCGCAAAGAAGTATATTAAGGAGAACAAATTAGACGAGGCATTAGACGTTCTCATGAAGGAAATAAACGACGGCGACCCGGAAAATGAGGACGCCTGGTATTTGCTCGGTTATGTTCATGCCCGGAAAAAAAATTACCAAAAGATGGTTGAGGCATTCAACAAGGCCGTCACCTTGAAGCCTAAGTTTCAAGAGTTGGGGAAAGGCGTTAAAGTGAGTAAAGATACGGGCAGGAAATTTCTTTCACAATATGGAACCGAAATGATTAAGGGAATGATTTGGACCGACCTCTTTAATGGTGCCGTAACGGTCTTTAACGACGCCCTCAGCGCCGTTGAAGATACAGCAAGAATCGAGTACTTTAAAAAAGCCGCGAATAAATTTGAAGCGTCTACAATCGTACGCCCGGACAGTCTTATGGGCTATCGAAATTGGGCGGCGGCATTAATGAATATCGGTAAATATGAAGACTGTATCCTCCCGCTAAAAGAGGCGATGAAGCGGGCTCCGCAAGATGTTGATATTCGCACACTGTTAGCGCAAGTTTACATGGTTTCATCTAATGTCAACGAGGCGATTCCCCTGCTTGAGGATCTCTGGACGCAGGGTCATCAATCTGCCGAGGTGGCTGACCAGCTTTCACGGGCTTATTTGTCTGCAGACAGCACCGAAAAAGCGAAAACGATTTATAAGGAGGCCATTACCATCGACCCGGATAATTTTAGCTTTCGGTTCAGCTATGGTACTCTTCTTCTGCAGGCAAATGAATATGATGCCGCGATCGAACAGCTTAAAGCTGCCCACGCTCTCAATTCAGAAACCTCAGAAGTCAATTACAATCTCGGCGCTGCTTTCCTAAACCGCGGTGTGGCCAAATACAAGGCCTTGCCTGAAAATTCTGAAGATATTTCATATAAAGAGGACTTCAAATTTGCCCTGCCTTATTTAGAAAAAGCGATCCTGTTTAACCCGGATGACCAGATTTATTGGACCGCACTTGGTCAGATTGCTGGGCAGCTCAATATGATTTCTTTAGCCGGTTATGCCTTTTCACGCGCGGAACCCACACGCAGCGCTTTTGGGGAAAAAGTTGTTGTTGGAATGCCCAGTGCAACGCTGAAATCAATTTTTGGCGATCCTAATAAAAGGAAAAATCTGGAGTCAGAGCAATTTAGCAGTATCGAAGAGTGGATCTACCACCAACGCCGAAAATCGAAGAAGCGAGTTGCAGTTCCCAAACCGATCAATATTTATATCGAAGGCGGGAAAGTCGTTGCCATGATGCTTGAAGAAAATTAGCATAAAATAGAGATTCCGTTTAGCCACGAAAGCGCGAAAAACCCTTTCGTGGCTTTTATTTTTTTATTAGTGTCTGAACGAAAACGATCCTTACCCGGGCTTTCCCGCATGCTTTTAACGGGTATCTTCTGCTTAAAACCAGAGGATTCCGGCACAAAAAATTACCGGAATGACAGCTCTGGACGAGTTTTCGTTCAGACATTAATAATGGCTACTCTGCGAAGTGTGAAATGTCAGTTTTTAAGATACCCCCTTCCTTTTTAATGATCAAGATTCCCATTGATTTCGAGATCCGGTTTTGAAGTCAGCCCACATCTCAAAGGAGGACAATTTTCGAGAATTCTATGAATCGGTGGGACAACGTTATCCTGAGGAAGAATTCGTTTATCGCACACTACGGGGGCGTGTACGGAAAGAATTCATCGTATCGTATTTAAAAGAATTTCATGGCAGATTTTTAGACTTAGGGTGCAATCGTGGCATGTATCTCGAGTTGTATCAAAACGGCGGGCGTGTCGGAGTCGATATCGCTTATTCTGTTGTTGCGATTGCCAAACAACGCTTTCCTCGTTCAAATGTCGTTCAAGGCGATGCACAAAACTTGCAGTTTTTGCGATCGAACAGTTTTGACAGCATTTTGTGTTCCGAAATGATCGAACACGTCCCCCTACCAGATAAAGTCATTTCCGGGTGCTTTCGGATTCTGAGGCCAGGGGGGCGACTGTTGATCACGACGCCGAACTATAAACGCCAAAAGCCCGCCTGGATCAGCATCGGTTCGATGAAAAAACATGGAATCCAGGGCGTGAAACAGGATGCCTATTTTCACACAGCATTTCGTCCGGAAGAGTTAAAGAATCTCGTCGAGGAAGCCGGCTTCCGTGTGTTGGAGTTCGGAACTTTCGAAAAAGAAGTTAAGTATTCAACTCGGATACCCGTTAGTTTTTATCACACTTTGGCAATCATGAACAAATTCATATTAAAAAGTGAAAAAATCGCGCAATTGAATGAGAGCATGTTAGAGCAGGGGAGCCTGATTATCTATAGGATGTGCTGTTTCTTGGGGCTGAACAAAATCTTGACAGCTCTGGTTAAAGAAGGAGTGCGAACTTTTTTGCTGGCGGAAAAATTCACAAGAAGTGAACCAAATCAACACTCGCATGAATGACCTTCCCCAAATCGTAATCACGATAGGCGATCCTAACGGCATTGGTCCGGAAATAATCTTAAAGGTCCTCTCGGACGGCGTTTTGGAAAAGAAATGTCGGACAATTGTTGTTGGGCCAACCACAGTCATGTCAGCTTATATGGAAATGTCAAGCTTAAGCTTTCGAGGACATGTGGTACATGATTTAAGCGAACGTACAGCGCAGGCCCACAACGTTGTTTTTTTTGATCCTGGGTTTGATGTGAATTACACACCCCAACCGGGTCGACTGCATCCTTTGGCAGGAGAGATCGCGGGTAAGGCCTTGGATTTTGCCTGCCAAATCCTGGCTGCCAAAAAAGCAGATGCTGTTGTCACAGCCCCACTTTCAAAAAAAGCGCTCAACTTGGCGGGTTTCCGGTATCCTGGTCAGACCGAGTTTTTTGCCAAAAAAGCGGGAATCGACAATATTGTGATGGTTATGTTAGGAAAAGATTTACGGATCGCCTTAGCAACGACACACTGTCCTTTGCGGAATGTTCCGGGTATGCTCAGCAAAGAATTACTGCTCTCGAAATTGCAGATATTAAATCTTGATCTGCAGGAACGATTTAACCTCCCGCGCCCGAAAATCGGGGTGGCGGCTTTGAATCCACATGCTGGTGAATCGGGTCTATTCGGTTTTGAAGAACAAGAGATTCTTTTGCCGGCAGTACAGGAAGCGCAACACCTCGGAATCAATGCGCACGGGCCCTACCCGGCCGACACCTTGTTTGCCAGACACAAACATCATGGTTTTGATGCGTATCTCGCCATGTATCACGATCAAGGCTTGATTCCGGTTAAGATGGCGGCCTTTGGCTCGGGTATTAACTACACAGCGGGTTTGCCCTTTATTCGGACTTCTCCCGATCATGGTACCGCTTTTGATATTGCGGGAAAAGGAATGGCCGATCCCAACAGTATGAAGGAGGCGATCAAACTTGCCGCCGACTTGGCTTCAAAAACCAAAAGCCGTTAAGCCATACTCGCAATTAGCCTATATTTATGACTATGTGATGCGCCATGTCAGTTATTCTAATTGGGCTTTATATCTCGAAAAACTGTTCCAAAAAGCAGACGTAAAAGTTCATCGTGTGCTTGATATTTCTTGTGGCACGGGAAGTTTGCTTTTTAAAATACAAGATCTAAATTACTGTGTTGCCGGAATGGATTCCTGTAAAGAGATGTTGCACGTTGCGCACAGAAAAGCCCGGACCCGATCTCGGTTGCTGCCACTTTGGGTAGGATCTATGGATGAATTTGGCGTTCATAAATTGTTTCATGCGGTGATCTGTACGTATGACAGTATTAATTATTGTATGGATGATAATACGGTCGTCTCAACAATGCAGCACGTGGCACACGCAATGTGTTCGGGGGGCGTCTTCATTTTCGACATCTGCACAGAAAAAAACTCAACGAAAAATTTTCAGCGATATTATGAAACCGATGAAACCGATAAGTTCCGGTATTCACGAATCTCATATTATCAAAGAAACCGTCGAATCCAGATGAATAAATTCTTGATAAAATGGAAGTCCGATTCCTCAAGATCCTTTCTGGAAATTCACCGCCAGCAAATTTTTAGACTCGATGAAATGAAACGTTTGATCCCGCAGGAGTCTTTTCAAACAGTCGGGATTTACGATGGATTTTCTTTGCGTCCGGGTTCCGAAAAATCAAACCGGGTGCATTTTGTGTTGAAAAAAATGTGATAGTAAAGCAGGTGCAGTAAGGAGTCTTCGTGGTTAAGATACGCAATGTAAAGCTTCGGTACCCGAGCGGCGACGGATTGGATTCCGTGAATCTCGAGATCGATAACGGGGAATTCGTTTACCTGGTGGGTCCCACAGGCGCCGGTAAAAGTACAGTACTCAAGACAATTTATATGGATGAGTTTCCTGCTGAGGGATACGTTATCGTGGATAACTATAATTCCATGTACATCCGAAACAAGGACATTCCCTATCTGCGCCGGAAAATCGGGATCATCTTTCAGGACTTTAAACTTTTGGAAGACCGGGATGTTTTTGAAAACGTCGCATTTGCTCTGCGGGTCACAGGTGCACGTAGAAAGGACATTAAGAAAAAAACCTTGCGCGCCTTAGTCGAAGTCGGCTTAAATCATAAAAGTAGAAAGATGCCTCATGAACTCTCCGGCGGCGAACAACAACGTGTGGCTATTGCAAGAGCCATTGTCAACGAGCCGTTTATTCTACTCGCGGACGAGCCGACCGGGAACTTGGATCCCAAAACGGCTGTGGAAGTCATGCACATTTTAGACAAGCTCAATGCCTACGGCACGGCTGTGTTGATGGCCACTCATAATTATGCGTTGGTGAACAGTGTCCATCGAAGAGTTGTCTCGATGAAAAATGGAAGGACGCTAAATTGAGCCAAAGTTTGTTGTTTTGTCTCAAAGAGGGGCTTGTGGGTTTGATACGCGCTCGCTTTGCGAGTCTTGTCGCCACGGCAACCGTCGCTATCTCATTGATTTTGATCGGGATATTTTTGGTCATCACAGCAAATTTAGAGCGACTTTATAAAAATTTAAAGAGCAGAGTCGAGTTGGAAGTATTCTTAGATGATTCTTTAGAAGAAGGGAAGATTAAAGAGCTTGGCCAGAAAATCAAGCGCTTTGAAGGAGTGAAAGAAGTGTCGTTCGTATCAAAGGATGATGCTGCTCTGGAGTTTAAACAATTGTTCGAAGGTCCACAAGACGCATATTTTGATGCCTTGGGATATAATCCACTCCCGGCTTCTTTTCGCGTGAAACTGATCGAAAGCTACCGGAACTCAACCGGAGCCGATAAGGTTTACGAGTATTTGTGTTCTCTGGAGCGAGTGAGCGAGGAGGATGTGGTTTTCCGGCGCGAATTCCTTCTCACTTTGGAAAAGTATTTTAACTTAGCGGTTGCCGCCGATTTACTCATCGGAGCGATCGTTTGTCTGAGCGCCTTGTTGCTCGTTTCAAATAATATCCGGCTTATTATTTTGTCGAAACAAAAAATCATCGAAACCATGAAATTGGTCGGGGCTACGAGATTTTTTATTAAACTTCCCCTGCTTATCCAAGGTGTGTCACAAGGATTTTTAGGAGGCGTCATTTCGGCGCTCTTTTTGTACGGGATTGTCGAGTTAGTCGCGCTTGAAGTTCCGGACTATATCTCTGTGGATTGGAAACTGTATGTTTTGCTTGCAAGTCTTGGTGTGTTTTTAGGTTTTGCCGGTAGTTTTACAGCAATTCGACGCTATTTGTAAGAACAAAATTAACCTGATTTTACGCAAAGAGTTTTTGCTTGACATACAAACGAAAAATTGTTATCTTCATACAATTTACACTCAAAGCGGCGATATTTAGAAGCAGATTGATATATACTTATGGCTGCTAAAGAATTGTCTCATCGAGAACGCACTATTCTGAATTGTGTCATCGAAAGCTATGTCAACAGCGCGACACCGG
>JBHHWX010000362.1:0-6426 GCA_046756745.1 bacterium
ATTTAAATTTTTAACAATGATATTTGGTGTTGCTTTTTGATGGTGCATTGGGGCTGTATAGCACATTCCAGTAGCGATATTCCCGGAACCTGTGTGGCAATGAATGCTTTTGCCCGCATCACAACAGGAGGCGTTCGTTTTTGGACAGGAACACCCAACTAAATTGCCGGGTTCAGAATGAACCAGGAGCGGCGCCATCTGATGAATCAGGAAAAGAACGAATACGACGAACGACGCGCCTTTGTTTTTCGTTTGTACGTCCATGAAAACACCGATGATTCAATTTCTGTGACTCAATATAACCCTTGATTTTTTAAAAGTCAATTACAATATTTTCAGAAGGTAATCGGTCGGTTACGGGTGGGTGGCGGTGTACAAGCTTCAGCATGCTCTGGGAGGGGCGGAACAAAAAACACGCTAAAGCGTGAACACCCAACGTCTGGAGGGGCGGTACAAAAAACACGCTAAGGCATGAACACCCAACGAATGTCCCATTCCAGACTGACACCCGCACCTTCCATAACTGACCGGTTACAGAAGAAGCTGTTTTTACATGACTATTAAATGTAGTTCGAACCGTGTCACATTCTCACCCCCAAACAGAGAGGTTGTTATGGAAAATAAATTGCTGAAGTTTATCTTTATCGCCATCGCCGACGTTTTTACGGCATCTGTTTTGATAAGCCCATTGTTAGCGCAAAGCACTGAAATCACGATCACCGCCATAAAGGACAATACAATCTACTCAGAAGCAGACAACAGCAACGGCGCTGGCGACTATCTTTTTACCGGCAACAACCAACGCGGCGACATCCGGCGCGGGCTGATAGCTTTTAATTTATCTGAGGTAATTTCAGCGCAAGCAACGATTGAAAGCGTCACCCTCACCCTCAATATGTCACGAACGGTTTCCGGGCCCCAGGAGGTTACGCTGCACAGGCTTCTGGCAGACTGGGGGGAAGGCGTATCCGATGCACAAGGTCAGGAGGGAGGCGGCGCCACAGCCACAACCGGGGACGCCACCTGGCGACATCGATTTTTTAACACCGATTTGTGGGCAAACGAAGGGGGCGACTTTAGCATAACTCCCAGCGCAGCCCTGACAGTAGACAGGCTCGGAAGCTATACCTGGGGATCGACGGAACAAATGGTCGCAGAAGTACAATTATGGGTGGACAAACCGGACTCCAACTTCGGGTGGATTCTCAGGGAGAATGAATCGGCTTCGCGAACGACCAAGCGATTTGACAGCCGAAACAATTCCGACAAAAGTGTTCAACCGATGCTCACGGTCACTTTCTCGGTCACCAGCGTCGATAACCGCAGCGAAAACATTCCGGCTGAATTCGATCTGGCGCAAAATTATCCCAATCCGTTTAACCCTACTACCGTGATCAACTATACCATTCCGCAGTCTCACAATGTAACCAACGTTAAACTCGAGATTTTTAACATCCTCGGACAAAAAGTCCGCACGCTGGTAAACACTCCGTACCAGGCCGGCTCACACAGCGTCCGCTGGGACGGCGCTGACGACGCCGGGGAGCTGCTCGCGGTCGGGGTTTATGTGTATCGCTTACAGGCAGGTCGCTTTGTGGAGAGGAAGAAGATGCTTTTTTTGAGATAGGGAAACAACTCGAAACCGCTAAAGAGATTAATGAGTTTATTAATAGTGCGGCATTTCGGGATGTCATCGTCGTTGAAGTTCTTGTCATTGACAGGAATCACTCAAGTCGAATCAAAAACACGGCCCGGATTCAAAATTCCTTTCGGATCCAGGGTCTTTTTCAAGCTCTGCATTAACGAAATTTCAGCTTGGCTGCGGCACCAGGATAAATAAGCCTTTTTCTCCAACCCGATGCCGTGTTCTGCCGAAACCGAGCCCCTGATATCCCGCAGCGGTTTGTACACGATTTCTTCCACTGTACGCCGGGTCTCGGCGTCGTCGGCGCCGGCTGAGACAGATATGTGCAAATTACCGTCGCCGATATGCCCGAACACAAAAAAATGATGATCCGGCCAGATCTGCCGGATGCTGTCGTGTACGCCCTGAATATAATCGCGCATGTCTTTGATAGGCAAACTGACATCGTACAGAAACATCGGGGTGAAACGCCAAAGCTGATCGACGTCGTCACGCATATTCCACATCGCGTTCCGCTCTTCCTGTGTATGCGCAACCGCAGCGTCGGCAATCAGATTATTTTCAAAAGCCTGCTCGAGCGCTTGCTGAAATCGTTTCGAATCTTCTCTTTGATCCGAGCCTAAGGACTCGATGAGAACATAGTATGGATGTTCATAAGGCAGAACCGGTTTTGTTTGAGCCGGCTCTGTTGTAACCAGCTTGTAAAAACTTTCCCACAAGACCTCAAACGCGCTCAGCGCACCGCCGAGTACATGCTCCATAAACCGGAGGAGTGAAGTCACATTCTCGAAACTGCTGAGCGCCACAAAAGCCGTGTCCTGACTGGTTGGTTTGGGTTTCAATCGCAAGACCGCGCGCGTCACAACGCCCAAGGTGCCTTCGCTGCCGACAAATAACTGCTTGAGGTCGTAGCCGGCAGTGTTTTTAATCATCTTGTTGAGAGAGGACACAATCGTGCCATCGGCTAAGACCACTTCGAGTCCGAGCACCAAATCGCGGGTGACGCCGTACCGGATAACCCGCGTCCCGCCGGCGTTGGTCGCGATATTGCCGCCGAGCATACACGACCCGCGTGCGCCTAAATCCAATGGAAACATCAAACCGGCTTTTGTCACAGCTTGGTGCAAGGTCTGTAAAACGAGCCCCGCCTGCACAGTGGCCGTTCGACTTATTTCGTCAATTTCCTCGAGGCGGTTCATGCGTTCGAGAGAAAGGACGACGTCGTTTTCAGCCGACTGTGCGCCATGGACCAAGCCAGTCAACCCTCCGTGTACCACCACCGATTGTCCCGCGGCATGACACAGTTTCATGACCGCAGCAACCTCCCCGGTGTTTGTCGGCCGGACGATGGCTTTCGCTTTCATGCTGACCGGCTGCCCCCGGTTGCTTACCGCACGATCTGTGACATCTTCGCCTAAAAGCATGTCGCCGTCCCGAAGCACGGTTTTCAGTTGTCGGATGATTTCATCCATAGCTAAAATTTAATCCTGCCGGTTAAAATATCCTTGAACATAACCCAATCCCCCATAAAGCTATAAATCGGGTAGCTGAAGGTTGCCGGTCTGTTTTTCTCAAACATAAAATGGCCGACCCAGGCGAAGCCGTATCCAATGACCGGAAGGGTGAACAAAAACAGCTACTTTGCGGTGACGAGAACGGCCACCAGGGTTATCAACACCAGCGCACTGCCCACGAAATGCAACCGCCGGCAGGTAAGATCGCTGTGTTCGGAAAGATAAAATTTGTAGAAATCCGCGAAGTTTTGAAATTGTTGTGGACCGGAATGGTCGGATTGTTTTTCCACTTCTCCTCTCCTCCAGTTGGTGGTAGACAAACAGTGAGATCAGAAAAAATTATTTTTGCTTTACGTATTTTGTGGCTAAACTACGGAGATGACATCACATTTTCTCCGGAACCAAAACCACCTTCACATAATTTTCTTTGTCAAAGTATTTTTGAGCGGCATTCTTGATATCGTCTAAAGTCAAGGCTTCGATCACCTGATCGTAATTCAAAATTCGAAGGGGGTCCACTTTGTGATAATAAACCGACCGCAGCGCATTAAGCCAAAAGCTGTTTTTCTTCAAGTCTGTTTCGCGGGATCGACGTTGGGTTTCTTTGACTTTGTTCAAGTACTTTTGCGACGACCCAAACGCGCTTAAACTGTCAATTTGCTCCAGTACTTTACCCGTAAGCTCTTCGACCCGCTCCGGCGCACAGCCAAAAGAGATATTGATGCTGTAAACTTCATCCGGCCAACGGGCAGTCGAGCCCCACACACCGACGCCGTAGGTCCCGCCCAAGTCTTCGCGCAAAACTTCACGTAATTTGATTTCCAAAATATCGGTCATGGAGCTCAAATCGTGACGGTTCTTTCTTGTCCACTCAAATGGACCGGAGAAAATGAGGCTCACTCGACTCTTGGGCTCCAAACCTTTTCGAACCGTCTTTTCGATAAAACCTTTGGGTGACTCTTCACCGATATCCTTCCAGGTCTCGTTCCGGTAAAGAGCGGGGAGTCCGCCGAGATATAATTGCACCAAAGGCCGCAAAACATCGGGTTGAAAGTTTCCCACGAAAAAGAATGTGAAATCGCTGGCGTCGGCAAAACGGTCTTGGTAGATTCGAAAGGAGGTTTCCAAGTCCATTTCATCCATCACGGCCTCAGACCAGGGCCGGGATCGAAAATGATAGCTCGCCATCGTTACCTGAATGGTATCTTGAAAAGCCGCGCTTGGGCTTGCATGCCGGTTTTTGATAAGACCTTTAATTCGCGATTGGAAAGAAAGAAACGCTGTGCTGTCTTTACGTGGAGAGGAAAAATAAAGATAAAGCAACTGAAACAAGGTTTCGATATCTTTGGGTGCAGCGCCGCCCGAGATGCCTTCTTGCAGCTCGCTTATCCAGGGCGAAACATTGACAATTTTGCCGGAGAGTTTCTTAGCGAGCGCTGTCTGATCGAATTTGCCGACGCCGCCTTGCTGTACGATCGACGCCGCGGAAAGTGCGGCGACGTAATTCGCGTTCGAGATCAGCGAGTGACCACCCGGGCTAAAAGAGGTCAATAAAATTTCATCGTTTTTAAAGTCTGTGGGTTTAAGAACAACTCGAATGCCATTCGAGAGCGTCCACTCTGTAACACCGAGCTCTTCGATAACTTTTTCCTGCACGATCTTGCCGGAAGCCGGCGGAGTCGCCACCAGAGGTTCATCCAAAACCGTGTCTTCGTAAGGCAGAATATTTTTGTTGGCGACTTTGTCGAAAACGGACAAAAGCTGCTGCTCGGTCGGACTGTGGACGCCGGCCTTTTCCGGTAAACTCACCAGAATAACCCGGTTTTCCTGTGTCAGCCATTGGTTTGCTACCGCGTTGACCTCCTGTCGTAGGATACCGGGAATAAACTTTTTGTACAACTCGTACTCAAGCTCGATGCCGGGGATGGGCTCCCCGGTAAGGTAATTACGGATAAACTCGGCTGCATATTGACCGGATTCGGTTTTATCGCGTTCATTATACGCTTGCTCGATTCCGCTGAGGATGTCCGCTTTCTCTCGTTGCAATTCGCTTTCTGTAAAACCGTGCCGGCGGACACGTGCAGCTTCCGTGAGTAAGGTCTCTAAGCCGGTTTCAATGCCATTGTCCTTGACTGAAGCTCCTAAGATGTAGGTTGCCAGCGTGCGTATCATCCTGCCTTGGCTGGAAAAGCCGAACAGAAAGGGTGGCGCCGGTGAATTCAACAACTCGCGCAACCGGTTATTGAGCATCCCGTTGTAAAGGCTTCGGGTTAACATGTTCCGGTAAGCGCGAACCGTTTCCTGCTCCTCTGAATCGCGCTTAAAGTAAACGCTCACATTTGAGCCGGTCGCCTCTATATCAGAAGCGATAGCAAACAGAGTCTCTTTGTGTTCCGGAACAGAAAAATCCAGCCGCTCCCGGCTATTCTTGATGCCCGCGACTTCAGCAAAATGTTTCCGGATAAGTTTTTCGATCCGGGGTTTCTCGAAATCTCCGACTGCAATCAGCGCCATGAGATCGGGGCGATACCAACTGCGATAAAAATCGACCACGCGTTCGACAGGAGCGGTTTCCAAAATCTCTTTTTTCCCGATGGGCAAACGTTCAGCGTAACGTGAATTTTTTAGCAGAATCGGCAACTGTTTATCCAGGATACGCGCACCAGCCCCTCTTCCCAAACGCCATTCCTCGATAACCACACCACGCTCTTTTTCAATTTCTTCCGGCTCAAAACTCACATTATGCGCCCAATCTTCCAAAATTTGAAAGGCCGTTTCAACCACCCCGGCGCTGTCCATTGGGACCTGTAACATGTAAACGGTTTCATCAAAACTGGTGTAAGCGTTGATATCCGGACCAAAACGCATGCCGATGGATTCCAGGTAATCGACCAGCTCGTGCTTGGCAAAATGTTGGGTACCGTTAAATGCCATGTGCTCGACAAAATGCGCCAAACCGCGTTGGTCTTCGTCTTCCAATACCGAGCCCGCGTTCACAACCAATCTCAGCTCAGCCCGATTTTCCGGTTTCCGGTTTTCGCGGATGTAGTATGTTAAGCCATTTTCGAGTTGACCGACTGTGATTTTCGGATCGACCGGGAGTTTTTGACTCGTCAGGAGAGGACCTTTGTCACTCACTTGACGGTGGCATTGTGAGCTGAAAATGAAAAGGGTGAAGAGAACTGGATTGAAAAAGGTTTGACACTTTATAATCTTCATGTTACCTGGAAAAGTTGTTTTGAAATGTACCGTGCCTAATAAAGAGAT
>JBHHWX010000363.1:0-6408 GCA_046756745.1 bacterium
TGCTGCATTAAAACCGGATGATTATCTTTGGGGGGGGCACCGCTCCCATGGACATTATTTGGCGAAGGGGGGAGACACGCAGAAAATGATGGCCGAACTTTTCGGCAAGGTGAGCGGCTGTTCACGAGGCCGAGGCGGATCAATGCATCTGGTCGCTCCTGAAGTCGGTATCTTGGGAACGGTCCCCTTGGTTGCGGCGACGATCCCACTGGCCGTCGGTGCGGCCATGGCGGCGAGATTCCGAAAGGAGGGCGGCGTGTCTGTTTCCTTTTTTGGAGATGGTGCGACGGAGGAAGGACATTTCCACGAGTCGCTTAACCTCGCGGCGCTTTACCGGCTTCCAGTACTTTTCGTCTGCGAAAATAATTTCTATTCCAGCCATATGCATATTTCCGAGCGCCGTGCAAAAGATAATATCTTTGAGGCGGGTGTAACCCACGGGATTCCGGCGGAGCAGGTGGATGGCAATGATGTGATTGCAGTCAATAAGGCTGCGCGAGATGCTGTTGATCGTGCACGGGCCGGGGGCGGCCCGACGTTGTTGGAGTGTCGGACATTTCGGTGGCGAGGGCATGTCGGCCCTGCCTGGGATATGGATGTCGGCGTGAAACGGAATGATGACCTGAAAGCATGGCTAAAGCGAGATCCGATTGCGATTGCACGGACTAAATTGATTGACCTTGGAATCTCATCCGAACAATTGGCATTGCTGGATCGTGCAGTGCAGGAGGAGGTTGATGCCGCAGTTGACTTTGCCCGGACATCGCAATATCCATTACCGGAAGAACTGATGAAGGATCTATTTGTTGGGGAAGGAGGAGCGCAATAAGATGCGGACATTAAGCTATGCCCAGGCGATTCGAGAAGCGCATGCCGTTCTATTGAGGCGGGATCCACGTGTTTTCTTGATCGGCCAAGGCCTCTGGAGTCCTTGGTATGCTGGAACAACTTTGAAAGACCTCGACAAAGAATTTGGAAAAGACCGGATTATCGATTCTCCTATTTCCGAGAAGGCGACGACGGGTGCGGCGATCGGGGCGGCCGCCGCGGGGATGCGCCCGATTGTTTTTCATCCCAGAATGGATTTTATGCTGTTGGCCATTGATCCGATTATAAATCAGGCCGGAAATTGGTCCTACATTTTTGCAGGCCGTGTCGCTGTGCCGGTTGTGATCCGTTCTGTCATCAATCGTGGAGGGGAACAAGGCGCGCAACATTCTCAAGCACTACATGCCATGCTTGCGCATATCCCGGGTTTAAAGGTTGTCATGCCGAGTACGGCTTATGATGCAAAAGGACTCTTGATCGCTGCAATGGAGGATGACAACCCGGTGGTTTATATCGATGATCGTTGGCTTTATGAAACGACTTCCGAAGTGCCGGAAGATAGCTATTCGGTCCCCATTGGTAAGGGGATTGTCAGAAAAGAAGGAGGCGATATTACAATTGCCGCAATCTCATATATGGCGGAGGAGGCGATGAAGGCGGCTGAAGGTTTGGAGAAGCAGGGGGTCGATGCGGAAGTAATCGATTTAAGATCGGCTAAACCGCTTGATGTAGAGATCGTCATTAATTCGGTCAAGAAAACGGGTCGACTTGTCGTGGCCGATGTAGGCTGGAAGACGTTTGGTTTGTCTGCGGAAGTGGCCGCTTCTGTTGCTTCAGAGGTCTTCCATGACCTCAAAGGACCTATAGAACGCGTGAGTCTGCCTGATCTTCCCGCGCCCTCGAGTAAGGTGCTGGAGGCGCATTATTATCCAAGGGCCGCGGAGATAGAGAAGGCTGTTAAAAGGTCGCTTGGTGCGCTTATTGCCGGTTGAGATTTTTTTCGGAGGGAATCATCCACATGGCTTATAAAGTTCGGTTTGTGAATTATCCGAAGCAGTATCGTCAACTTAAGTGCCAGTTTGACAGCACCTTCGAAGAGGTCATGTCCGGTGGAGATTTCATCCTGCGACGGCAGCTTGAATCGTTCGAAGCAAACATTGCCCAATATGTGGGGACCAAGTATGCGATTGGCGTGAATACTGGGACGGATGCCCTGTATCTTTCTGCACGCGCACTCGAATTTGGACCGGGGGATGAGATTATTACCGTTGGACATACCTTTGTGGCGACGGTGGGCGCAATCGTTCAGTGTGGTGCGACGCCCGTCTTGGTAGATATCGAAGATGATTATAATATCGATGTAGACCAAATCGAGGCGGCGATTACGCAAGAGACCAAGGGAATCATTCCTGTCCATCTGAATGGTCACCCATGCCAAATGGATAAAGTGATCGCATTGGCGGAAAAATACAATTTAAAGGTGATTGAAGATGCGGCGCAAGCCCTTGGTTCAAAGTTCAAAGGGAAGCGTACGGCCTCGTTTGGAGATGTGGGAATGTTCAGTTTTTATCCGGCAAAGATGTTAGGTGCGCCGGGAGATGGCGGGATGATCTGTACTAGCGATGATCGCCTAGCGCGGAAACTGACGGCATTGCGCGATAATGGAAGGGTCGATTCCGTTGAAGTCATAGAATGTTATGGTTACTGCAGCCGGCTCGATAACCTTCACGCGGCCTTGCTCGATATGAAATTTAAGTACTTCGATCAGTGGGTAGATCGCCGACGTGAAATCGCGGAAAAGTACGATAAAGGATTTGCCAATTTTCAGGACATAACCCCGCATCCTAAGTCAAGCGATGATTATTTCGATGTCTATCAAAATTATGTGATTCGTTCTCCTCGGAGGGACTTACTCGCAGAACACTTGCGTGCTTCAGGTATCGAAGTCCTCATTTCCTGGCCAACTCCTTTACACAAACAGAAAGCCCTTGGTCTCAGTCACTTTAGACTGCCCAAAACAGAGCAAATATCTTCAGAGGTTCTGTCGCTACCAATTTATCCTGAACTGGATAACGATGAAGTAGATATGGTCATTGAGGCCGTTAGAAAATTCCAAAAATAAAGTTGTCCTAAGATCCACGATTGAATCTTGCAAACCCACAAGCCGTCCGAAAGATCAAGTCTGCAAGAGCGTCTGTCCAAAACCGGTCTTTTCTGCTCGATCATATAATCCTCTTTGTTGCGCTTACAACCCAGTTGTGTTGATCTTTCCGTTCGCCCTTTTTAGAGGGGAAAAGCGGAAAAGAGGAGATGGATACCCGCTTTCGCGGGTATGACAAACGCAGCAAGCTGCAGGGAATTACACACCCAAAAAAAAGAAAATTAAAACGATTATATTTGATTTCCGAGCACAGATTATCTTTAACCTAAATCCTGCAAGTGATTCGAATGCTCTTTCTTTTAGAGCGGGGTTTGAGAACGGGCTGCTGAACTGGTGTAGCGGGAGAGATCCTTACACCTTGCCATCTCTATATCGGCCAAGAGGCGGTCGCTTCCGGCGTCTATGCCGCCATGGCATCGAAATTCCGAAATGAAGGCGGTGTTGTGCTTCCGTTGTCCCTGGGCAAGCTTAATGGTATTATAAAGAAGTTTATTCATACGGAATAAAGGAGACATTATATGCTAACAGAATATATTCTGAAGGCAATGAGCAAAGCGGTTTACGATCTGCTTGAGGATGGAACCTATGCTGGAAAAGTTCCATCGTGTCCAGGAACTGTCGCGTTTGGGGTAACACTATTCGAGTGCCAGGAGGCACTCAAGTCCTCCCTTGAGGGATGGCTTATTGTTAAGTTGCGGCATGGGGATGAAATACCCATCATTGAAGGGGTCGATCTGAATCAAAAGGTACCGCTAAGTGGGTAGGAGGTGGTCCGGCCCGGCGTGATACTCGACTTCGATAAAGATGATCGGGTGGTGGGCGTAGAGTTCCTTAATATATCGTCTCGAGCGGAGCCCGCATCGCTTTCATCAATTCAATTCCAATCCACATAAAAATAAGCCTGTATTTCCGTCTTCAGACGCGATCATGAAGTTGTAATAGAAATTGACTGATCTGACTAAATCATGGGATGAAATCGCGAATGCCGGTTGATCATTAAACAAGTTTACTCGAATGGCGAGGTTCAGAAATTTTACAGTATCATTTCGAATGGGACCCAAAAAAGGCAAAACTGAATTGGAAAAAACACAAGATAAGGTTTGAAGAAGCTGTAAGCGTTTTTCGTGATTCTCGGTCAATATCTATTTTCGATGATGCACACAGTGATAATGAAGACCGTTGGATTACAGTTGGAGCGGCTGCTACAGGCAATATATTGGTTGTCCATCACACATTTGGCCAGGTGGATGACTCAAATGTCGCCATAAGAATTTTCTCAAGCCGGAAAGCAACAAAACGAGAGAAACGACAATATTTGGAGGGAGCATGAAAAAGGAATACGATTTTTCAAAGGGAGAGCGGGGAAAGTTTTATAAACCGGATATAAAACTGAATATCCCGATCTATCTCGATCCGGAAGCCTATTCTTTTGTCGAAAGGATTGCTCAAAAAACACAAGAAGACATGTCGGCGGTCGTCAATAATCTGATTAAAGCAGACATGCAGATTGCGAATATGGTGGAGTAATAATCTTGGGGTTTAGGGACAAGCTTGTGGACCGGTGCAAGATTTGACCTGGTCGAGTGATCTCATAAAATGCCGATGACCGTTGACTATAGTGCAATCACAGAAACATCAGGAGACGAAGTTTCCCAAGAACAAATTGAACGGCTTTGTCATCGGTATTATTGGGCGGGGGAATATTGTGTCGGCAAGCGTGTACTAGAAGTGGCTTGCGGGACGGGACAGGGGTTGGGGTATCTAAAAAGTTGTTCTAAATCCATTTTGGTTGATGATGATTGATGAACGTGAAATCAATAAAGTGGCGAGACGTATCGCAGATGCATTGAGCGCCGAGCGCGTCATATTGTTCGGATCTTATGCGCGTGGAACCGCCGGCAAAAATAGCGATGTCGATTTGATGATAATTGCCGAGAGTGACTTGCCGAGATTTAAGCGCAGCCGTCAATTATATAAACTGTTTCGCCCCTATCCTTTTGGCATGGATTTGCTGGTCTTTACGCCGGAAGAGATCGAAAGAGGCAGGAAGTCGCCTTTTTCTTTTGTATCGACGGTATTAAAAGAAGGTAAAACGCTCTATGTCCGAAGAAATAGAGATCGCTAAACAATGGTTGGCCAAAGCCAGGAATGATCTTCTTGATGCGGACAATAATCTCAAAGCGGAAGAAATTCCGTTTGATACAGTCTGCTTCCATTGCCAGCAAGCAGCAGAAAAACTTCTGAAAGCCTATTTAGTCGGCAAGGAGCAATCGTATCCCATCACGCACGATTTATTTTTGATTTTAGAGAAGATACTTCCTATCAATCCTCAGGCGGAGCAATTGCGAGATGCACTTGCTGTACTCATGCCCTATGCGGTAGAGATTCGTTATCCGGACGACTGGTTCATGCCTTCTGAACAGGATGCCAAAGAAGCAAGAGAAGCAGCGGGCCGCGTATTGACTTGGCTTAAAAGCGTTTTTCTGGAAGTCTTTCAATCTTCTACAAGAGAAAAGACATAATGTGGAACCGATATGCCGGTTGATTACATAGCAATTACGGAAACTTCAGGAGATGAGGTATCTCAAGAATAATTCGAGCGGCTTTGTCATCGGTATTATTGGGCGGGGGAATATTGTATTGGCAAAGGTGTACTAGAAGTGGCTTGCGGGACGGGACAGGGATTGGGGTATTTGAAAAAACTTTCAAAATCGATCTATAGCGGTGATTTTTCAGCCGATACTCTCAATATCGCAAAAGATCATTACAAGGATCGGATCGCATTAACGCAGTTCAATGCCGAAAAGCTGCCTTATCGAAAACATTGTTTTGATGTTGTCATTCTGTTCGAGGCGATCTACTACATCCCTTCCGCGGAACGGTTTGTTGCCGAATGCCGTCGCGTCTTACGCAAAAATGGCATGGTACTCATCGCAACTGCCAATAAGGACCTCTACGATTTCAATCCCAGCCCCCACAGCCACCGGTATTATGGTGTGGTGGAGCTGGAGGAACTGTTTTCGAAGCAGGGATTTTCGGTGGAGTGTTTTGGCTGCACGCCTGTGGACGGGGTTTCATTGCGCCAAAGATTGCTTCGGCCTGTTAAGAAACTGGCGGTTCAATACGGGTTGATGCCCAAGACGGCCAATGGGAAGAAGTTTTTAAAAAAACTTGTCTTTGGTAAACTGGTTACGATGCCTGCTGAAATAGAAGAAGGGATGGTGCCTTATGAACCCCCGGTTCAATTGCCGCTCGGCCGTCCAGACCGGCGGCATAAAGTGATCTATTGCGCGGCGAAAAGAGGTGAATAGAAATCATGGGGGATTTGGAAGCGCTTCATTCATTTGAAGAATCGTTGCTTAATTTCAATGATCGGAAGTCTTTTTCTGGTATAAAATGACGGTTATCGGGGGGGAGAA
>JBHHWX010000364.1:0-6406 GCA_046756745.1 bacterium
ATATAGAAAGTGCATCGATTATCATGTGCTCGGCATTTCTATGTCTCATACCCGTGTTTTGTGAAGTCCTATTTTCTTATTCCTATCCCCTCAGCCTTAACCTCATCCTAAATACCTCCAAGCCCGGGAAAGCGCAAAAACCGCGGCGACAAATAAAGCGATCAGAATCGCGGCCAAACCGAAGCTGCCATA
Source organism: bacterium (assembly GCA_046756745.1). GTDB lineage: Bacteria > Zhuqueibacterota > Zhuqueibacteria > Oceanimicrobiales > Oceanimicrobiaceae > JBHHWX01. The sequence goes on from JBHHWX010000364.1 coordinate 193, forward strand.
AATAATATAGCCGGTTGCAAACAAAGCGCTGTACACTGCAAAACAGCCTAGGACCATGCACAAAATGCCAACTGGAAGCACGGAAGGCCGGTTTGCAAGCTTTTCGAGATGTTCATCGCCTGCACTGTTTGCGAGGACTTTTTTCCAACCCGGACCGCCGGGGTGCACCAATTTGTAGAATTCACGCAAGGTCTTGATATCTGTGGGCCGGGTCAGCAATGTGACCGCCAACCAAGACGCGGTGGTTAAAGCCACACCGATAACTAGCTTGTAAGATGCGGCTACGGCTGGCAATCCGGTTAACGGGTGGACAAACTCGAAATAAAGCGCTATCAGGAATGAAACGACCATGGCTGTGATTTCGGTGTAAGCGTTGATGCGCCACCAGAACCAGCGCAAGATGAAAACCAATCCGGTGCCGGCCCCCACCTGCAATAGAATGCGAAACACTTGCAGGGCGTTGCTCAAAGTCAGGGCGAGCACGCTTGCCAGGACCATCAGCGCCACAGTTGTCACCCGGCCGACCAGAACCAGCTTCCGTTCGCTGGCTTGCGGATTCACAAAGCGGTGATAAAAGTCGTTGACGACGTAAGAGGCGCCCAGATTGACATGCGTTGAGGCAGTGGACATGAAAGCCGCGATCAGCGAAGCGACGACCAAACCGAGAAATCCGTTTGGCAGCCGGGACAGCATCGCCGGGTAGGCCAGATCGTGTTTGATGATCTGCGGGTCCACATGTGGAAAGGCTTTCTGCAACGAGGCTAAATCCGGAAACACGATAAGAGAAGCCAGGGCCACGATAATCCAGGGCCAGGGACGCAGCGCGTAATGCGCAGCGTTGAAAAGCAAAGTCGCCGACATCGCTCCTTCTTCAGAACGCGCCGAGAGCATGCGCTGAGCAACATATCCCCCGCCGCCGGGCTCGGCGCCAGGATACCAAACGCTCCACCACTGCACGGCCAATGGCAAAATCAACAAAGCGACCAAAGCATCATGATTGGAAAAATCGGGCAACAGGTTCAGTTTTGGCATGATAGCTTCATTGGAGATCAAACCGCTTAAGCCGCCAACTTCCGGAGTGTTGATCAAGATAATGGCCGCTCCGATGGACCCAACCATGGCCAGGATGAACTGGAAAAAATCTGTCAGCAAAATGCCGCGTAATCCGCCCAATGCGCTGTAAATGACCGTCACCACGGACGCGATGAGCAGAGTCTTCACCGGCGACCATTGCAGCATGACCGCGCCGATTTTTATCAAAGCCAGCGAGATCATACCGATGACGAAGATATTAAAAAACGCACCGACGTACAAAGCTCGAAAGCCGCGCAAAAAGGCCGCCATTTTACCGCTGTAGCGAATTTCGTAAAACTCGATGTCCGTCATGATGTTCGACCGGCGCCACAGCTTCGCGTAAATAAAAACCGTCAGCATGCCGGTTAGCAGAAACGCCCACCACACCCAATTACCGGCGACGCCGTCTTGCCGGACAATATCTGTGACTAAATTGGGCGTGTCCGTCGAAAATGTCGTCGCTACCATCGAGACGCCGAGTAACCACCAGGGCATGTTTCTGCCTGAAAGAAAAAATTCCGAGGCGCTTTTTCCAGCGTACTTTGCGGCGTACAGGCCGATCGCCAGTGATAGCACGAAGTAAGCAGTAATAATAGTCCAGTCAAGTGTGTTTAGTATCATCGTGTTCCTCAATCAATCCTTTTGGCCTGGATTATTCCTGAATTGTAGCCACGGAGGCACTAAATCACAAAGAAATCAGGTCAAAATAATTGTAGTCAAAATGATTAACTTCTTAAAAGATAATTATTTTGCCATTAAATTATTCTGCCACTTTAAAAGCTACTTGAACTATTCAGGCTTAATAATTTTGTCATCAATTATGTTGTCTATTATTAAAAAATCTTTGCGGATTCTTTGCGTCTCTGTGACTTTGCATGAGCTTTTGTCCTTTTTGGTTTCGGCTGCGCCGCGTTAGGAATTATTCAAGTTAGAATTCATTCCCAAATCCAAACACCGGTTTGCGCCACACCCAACGGCCTTTAGTAAAATCCGGGAAAGCTTGCGGCTCTCCGCCTTGCGCAATAGAGCGTTCAGAGAGAGGGGTGATGACGCTCCAGGCAGCCGCATCGTAAACGTCCAACGGCGGAGGGCTTTTTCGTTTTATCGATTCCACAAACGCATTGAGCACGAAAAAGTCCATGCCGCCGTGTCCGGCGCCAACAGCCCGGTGTTCAAAACGTTGCCATAATGGATGGTCGAATTCCTTCAAATACGATTCCGAGGACTCCCACTTGTGCGGCTGCGGACTTCTGCCTTCAATGTAAATCTGATCACCGTCTTTCATCCACAGTCCCTTTGTCCCTTGCACGCGGTAGCCCAGTGAATACGGCCGGGGCAGATTGGTGTCGTGCGTTATCACGATGGTCTCGCCGTTGGCGCAGGTTATCACCGTCGTCACGATATCTCCGAGCTTGAATTTAATTTTTGCATTCGGATGCTCCTCGTCTCCGTTCTCAACAATGTAATTATGCAGCCCACGCGATTTCGTGGCTGAGGACGTGAGCGAAACAAAGCGATTGCCGCGATTAATGTCCAAATAAGTTGCGATAGGACCGACGCCGTGCGTGGGGTAAAGCTCGCCGTTGCGTTTGATAGAGTGTTCTGTGCGCCAAACCGACTCGTGCTGGCCTTTGTCGCCGAACTCCACGCCAGGCTGAAATTTAATCGCGCGCAGATCGTGTTGATAACCGCAGTGGCAGTGGATGATCTCACCGAACAGATTTTGCCGAATCATATTGAGCACAGCCATGACGTCCCGTCTGTAGCACACGTTTTCCAAAATCATGCACGGCACGCCGGTGGTCTCCGAGGTATTGACCAAACCCCAACATTCCTGCACTGAAAACGCGCCGCACACTTCCAGGCCGACAAACTTGCCCGCATTCATGGCGTCGATGGCCATGGGGACATGCCACACCCAGGGCGTGGATATCATCACGGCGTCTAAATCGTTGCGATCCAGCAGTTTTTTATAAATGGTCTCGTGTTCGGTATAGGCTTTGGCTTTTTTCTTGCCAGCCTTTTCGAGCATGGATTGGGCCAGATCGATCCGCTCTGTATCGATGTCGCATATCGCGGGCATTTCGACATCGTTTCGCTCTAACAAATTTCGCAAATGGACAGTCCCCCTCAGTCCCACGCCGATGAGCCCGATTTTCACCTTTGACCTGACGGGTTGTGCGAAAGTGACATTCGGAGCCATTGCTACGCCCAGGCTCGCTATTGTCCCCTTCTTGATAAAATCTCTGCGGGTGATTTTGTTTTTCATCCAAGTTCCTCCACAATACGTAAGATGACGGTGACCTTTTTTAAAAAGGTTACCGTCTAATTCCAGACTCACTTTCCCGACGGCGCATCGCCGAGGGCTTCTCAGCACACAATTGGGGTAGAACCCGCTCGGCGAGACGCCGTCGCTAAGAAAATAGTCTTTTCGGCGAAGCGGGCCTGTCCAAAAAGTCAAATGTCATTGCGAGCGAAGCGAAGCAATATTTTAAACCTCCCTGCAAAAGCGATGAGCGGTTGTTGAGTGCGTACTCAACGTGAATTATCTCAGTTTTCGTGGACTCGATAGAGACCGTTTTCTCAAGCGCACCGAGTTTCTCATGCCAAATTTCCAGATCGTAGGCCCCGGCCGGAATGTCCGGTATGCGGAAGGAGCCATTCTCATCGGTCACTGCTTGAAATGGATGACTCTCTACCCGAATAAAGGCCTGCATCCAACCGTGTACGTCGCACTTGACGATGACCATGCCTGGCTGCTCCACTTTTGTCGTCCGCTTCACCCCTTTGAAAGCCAAGGCCAGGTTGGCGTTGATGGCGCCGTAAAAGTGGGCGTTGTGCAACGTGGGATCCCTGTTGACGGCCTGGATGGCGCTGCCCACTGTCAAGACGCTCACATGGGGGACAAACTTGCATTCTCGATTGTCCAGGGTCAGACGACCAGGAGGTCTGGCTGGAATTTTAGCTGCGGGCACATTTTTCAAAACGACGATGACGTTACGGATCCCTCGATTTTGAGAGGATACCAGAATATCCTCCAGCGTTTGTATCCTCCCGCAAATCTCAGGATCGGTTGTGTTCGCCACGCGAGTGGGTTGCGGGAGTTCACTTCCTGCCAGACGCACGAATCCCTCCAGAGCGCCGAAATTGCCTGAGAGAACCGCAGGTGGGGCGCTGATTCTTGCTTTTCAGTCCCGCAGGACATGAGGAGTAGAACGACCACACAGATCCGGGATGACAAGGGACTTTGAAGCCACACGTGTAAGATGGTTTTCATCATAAACTCTATCAGGTTTGATTTTTCATCGGTACCTCTAACGAGACCCAGGGACAGCAGCTTGCCCGCAGTTTCCTCAAGCCGAATGCAGTGTCGAAGTCATGAATACCCACGATTCGAAACTGAGTTTCTTGATTCGTGCGTCGCAAGGACGGTGACCTTTTTTAAAAAGGTTACCGTCTGACGACGGAAGTCAAAGATTTTGGGATCGTCATATTTTTTTGCAAAAAAATGCAAAGTTCAAAGATAATATCATAATATCTCTTTCGACCCCACGAAATCCGGTATTTCTCCGCGATACCTGAACAGGAAACGGAGCAGCTTCGACATCCACTTTTTTTGCAGACGAACATAGTACTGATCCGCCGCCCGGCGCGCGCCCAACAGCATGGTCGGATAAGCGTGAATGGTACCGGATATCTTCGCGAGCTTGAGTCCGTTTTTCATCGCGAGGGTGTATTCGTTGATAATCTCGCCGGCTTGCGCACCGACAGCATGGGCGCCGAGAATCTTCCCGGATAAGGAGGTGTGCAGAATTATCCAGCCTTCTTCCGCATGCTCGGTCACCGCCCGGTCGATCTTCGCGTATGGGAATTCGATGGTCTCGAACTTGGTGTTTTCGGCAGTCAATTCTTCGGCGGTCTTGCCGACGTGGGCGCATTCCGGATCCGTGTACGTCACCCAGGGAATCATGCGCTGTTCAAAGCGGTAAACCGGCATGCGCAGAACAGCATTGATTGCGGCAGTTTTGGCCATGTTTTCAGCGACATGGGTGAATTTTAGAAAGGTGGTCACGTCTCCCGCAGCAAAGATGTGCTTGGCATTTGTCCGGCACGATTTATCAACCGGAATGCCGGTTTTTTCAAATTTTACCCCGGCGTTTTTTAGCTTCAGAGCTTGCAAGTTCGGTATGCGGCCCACAGCCGCGAGCAGTGCATCACAGTGCAGGTTTTTATTTGAGCCGGAAAGCGGCCCGACAGTGAGCTCGACATTCGCTCCATTTTTTTTGATGGAATGAATCGTTTCGCCCAAATGAAATTGGATGCCCTGACTTTGCAGGCGGTGGTGGATAACCGAAGTACATTTGGGTTCGTCGCGAATCAGGATACGCGGGTCCAGTGCGATCACCGTGACCTTTGTTCCCAGAAGATTGAACGCCTGCGCCATCTCGACGCCGATTGGGCCGCTTCCCAAAATGACCAGGTGGGCTGGCTGCTTTTCGAGCTCGAAAATGGTTTCGTTGGTGAGGAAACCGGTTTCCTGCAGCCCGGGTATGGGAAGTACCAGAGGCGATCCACCGGAAGTGATAATTGCAGAACGAAATGTTAAGAATTTTGTACGGGTCGCATTCGAAATTTCCACGGTATGCGCATCCTTAAAATGCGCCTTTCCCTCGAGTATATGCACGCCTCGCTTGCGCATGATTTCCGGGGAATCCGCATCTTCGTAGACACGTTGACGCCTTTCCCGAACCGAGTCCATCACCACTGAAAAGTCGATGGAAATATCCTTAAACTTTACACCGAATGCGCTCATTTTTTTAATCGTCGCCATTTCTTTGGCGATGTGCAGCAGAGCCTTACTCGGAACGCATCCCGTCCAGGTGCAGTCCCCACCAAGTTTATGCTTTTCAATCAAAGCCGTCTTGGCGCCGAAACTCGCACAAATACCGGAGCTCGTGAGACCCGCTGCGCCGCCGCCAATCACAAGGATGTCGTAGTCATATTTTGCCATGGCCTACCCGTTCGAAAATGTTTAATGTTAATTCAGGTGTCGCCCTCAAAAGGCAAAACGATTTTGGGCAAAACTATTAAAAAAGGCATAGAAATTTAACCGCGTGAGCAGAGCCAACAAAATTCGTCC
>JBHHWX010000365.1:0-6398 GCA_046756745.1 bacterium
TCGAGGGGACAGACGCGCTTGCGCGTCAGGGGTGTCTGCTCGACAGCCAACCGTTGAGAAAATCAGTCGGAAAAGTCAAAAACGCTCAAGCACCGATTTTCCTTATAGCATTTTAAGGAATGTCAGGGTCACCGGGTGCGTTTTGGACATCAATAAGTCGACAACTGACAACACCCCAAGCACGGAAACTTCGAGCCAACGCAGATATTCTCTTAATGTCCCCTCGAGGGGACAGACGCGCTTGCGCGTCAGGGGTGTCTGCTCGAACCCCGAGCGTAGAGAAAACCGGCCGGAAAGACTATTTTCTTAGCGAATGCATCCCCGCAGAACGTTCTTACCCTGAAGCCTATGACGAAAAACCCTCGGCGAGACGCCTTCGGTAAGCTTGGACTTCCGGCCACGCCTCGAGGGGACAGACGCGCTTGCGCGTCAGGGGTGTCTGCTCGACAGCCAACCGTTTTCTTGGCTCGGCGGGACGCCTTCGCGAAGAAGTTTTTGAGTGTACATTTTCGAGTTTTCAGTCAATCACGACTTCATTTGTGACGACAAACTCTCAGCCGTAATTTCAAAATGAGAAGCATTCCAAACCGGTTTTTTCGCTTTAATGATGATCACCTGTGGCGACTCATGCCGGATCCCGAGCCGATTCGCAACCTGGTTTGAAAGATCTCGTTGCTGTCTGACATCAAGAAGATAGACCGGAACCATCGAATTTTGTCGAGAAAACTCCCTCACCTCACGCAGAGCTTTAGCAGAAATCGAGCACGTTGTGCTGTGTTTGTAGAGAATAGCGCTCTTGGCCTCTAACGCTTCGGCTAATTTTTCTTCATCATTAACCTGCACAATCGTTGAATCCTCAGACAGATCTTTACTCTGCTTCCAAAACTTCATGGCCCGCAAGAATGCCACCAAAAATATGGCAGCAGCAAACCATTCGACTGATTGTCCGGTTGAATTTCTGTAACCGCTCATCACAAAGAAGAGCGCCGCCGCCCCGAAAATAAAAACCCAAATGAACTGTCCTGATCTTTTCTGTCGTTTCATCTTTATAAAGTGACTTACTAAGAATATTTTCAGCCACGGATATACACGGATAAAACACGGATTTTGTTAATCATTAATTAATATATTAACAATACTTACTTCATATTCAAAATTCATTTTATCCGTGTTCAATCCGTGTGCATCCGTGGCTTATTTTTTTTGATATTTACCCACACAAAACAACATCATCCCAAAAAACATAGTAATGAAGAAAAACGGTTCTTCGGGTCAATTGCTGCTCACCTCTCAGTCTCTCCGTCGGAAGCCTGGTGCTTTTCAAACCATTGCAAAATGTGCATCACTTTGGCGATGAGGTTGCTGGGCCGCGCCGCGATGCCGTGTGAAGCGCCGGGAATACGAACCAACGCCGCGTCCACTTTGCGCAGCTTTAAGGCTTGATAAAACTGCTCCGACTCTGATATCGGCGTGCGGTAATCGACTTCACCGGTTAAAAGCATGGTTGGGGTCGTGACCTGGCCCACGTAAGAAAGCGGCGAGCGTTTCATATAATGTTCGAGGTGGTCCCAGGGAAAGCCGGGAAACCAGTATTTATAGAAAAAGTTGTACGCGTCTGAAGTCAAGACAAAACTGTACCAGTTGATCACGGGTTTGGCAACGACCGCCGCCCGAAAGCGCTCGGTATGACCGACAATCCATGAAGTCAGCACACCCCCGCCGCTGCCGCCGGTGACAAACAGATTCTTCTCGTCGATGTACCCTTTTGCTATCACTGCATCCACACCGGACATGAGATCGTCGAAATCCTGTCCCGGGTAGTTGTGGTGAATGAGATTGCCGAATTCATGGCCATAGCTGGTGCTGCCGCGAGGATTGGTGTAGAGCACCACGTAACCTGCGGCAGCGTACAATTGCACTTCTGATGAAAAGCGATCCCCGTAGTTAGCAAACGGTCCGCCATGAATCTCCAGAATCAGCGGATATTTTTTGTCGGGGTTAAAATCCGGGGGTTTGGCGATCCAGCCCTGAATTTTCCGGCCGTCGTAAGAGGATTCGTACCACATCTCCTCCACCTCGCCTAACTTCTTGTGTCCAAACAGATCATCGTTTAAATGCGTGAGACGATGGACGTTTGCCCCTTTGCGACCGACCGCGAGATCCGCCGGATGATCCGGCCGTGAATGCGTGAAAGCGAATCTTCCGTTCGAGGCCACCGAGAATGAGCCTCCCGAATACGGGCGACCGAGAGAGAGTCCCCCCACATCGCCGGTGAGGGTCTGCACCTTGCCGTTCAAAGACACGACCCCGATTTTACCATTGCCTTGGTCGTCGTACTGAAAGAAGAGCCCTTTACCATCTCCACTCCAGAACAGCCGGCCGACGTCGCGATCAAAATCTCCTGTGATCAACTGGCTGTCGCTGCCGTCCCGGTTCATGACGTACAAACGTGTGATTTGGTAGCCTTGCAGTTTATCATCAAAACCCAAATAGGCGATCTTTTTACCGTCAGGCGAGACAACCGGGCTGCCATCCGGGCCGGCGCGATCGGTCAAGGCTTGAATCGCGCCGTCGCTCAAAGAGACCTGGTAGATTTCCGAGTTCACAGGATCGTACTCCCACTCCTCGTGCCGGTTAGCGGAAAAAAGGATCGACTGGCTGTCGGGAGTCCAGGAGAGCGTCCCGCCGTGATTAAAATCGCCGCGAGTGAGCTGGCGCGGCGTCCCGCCCTCAGCGGAGAGGACGAAGATGTGTGTGTAGCCGTCCTCGAGATAACCGGCGCCGTCAGCCCGGTAGCGCAGTTTCGTAATCATTTTGGCTGGCTTTGCCCACTCTGCTCCTTTGGGTTTCGGGGGTATTTTAGCAAACGGTTTAGCGGACTTCGGAACCAGCATTGAAAATGCGATCCATTTTCCATCCGGCGACCAGGAAATCCCTCGCGGCGAGCGGGTTAAATTCGTGAGTTTGGCGGTTTGACCGGTGTCCATCCAGCGCAGATAAAGCTGACTCGAACCATCGGTACGTGAAGCATAAAGCAATTTGCTGCCGTCCGGAGACCAGCGCGGCGACCCGTCGTTTCCATTTCCGGTGGTGAGCGGCCGGTGGTCTCTGCCGTTGTAATCGACGATCCAAAGGTTTGAGCGACGCCTGTCCTTCATGATGTCCATAAAACTTCGGACGTAGACGATTTTTTGACCATCCGGTGAGATTTGCGGATCCGAGGCGTATTCCAGTTGGAAGACATCGATAGGTTGGAACCGGTTCTCAATATCGTTTAACGGTGTTTCCGCAAGAAGATAAAAAGGGAGAGAGAAGCACAAAAAGGTCAGCAGCTTGAGCGTTTTCATGGTTGATGCCTCCAAAATTTGCATGAAATCATTGTGTCGTAGCGCCTATGAATTTTCAGAATAAGTCAACTTATCAAATTGTTAAAATTTAGTCAAGGGAAAAGATGATCTCATGGTAATCGGTCAGTTAGGGGTAGGTTAGTATGCATGATATTTCTGATATTTCCCCTGAGTTATTCCAATGAACACCTCTCAATCTTGCAGAAGCTCTTTTAGCTGTGGTCGGCTATCTGTACGTTTTTCAGTATCTCCCGCACCGTCATCAAATTCTGCTGCGATTTCTCCAAAAGCGGCAGACAATGCGTCTCGATGGTTACGTGCTCGACGGTTTTATCTCGCGCCAGCGCCTGAAGCTGCCCGCACCAATCTACTATCCCTTCTCCCACCGGCACACACTCGATGGCAGTCGTTTGCACCGTGTCCTTGATATGCACGTTGGCGATCCAGGGCTTGATGCTGTCATAGCCTTGTGGAAAGGCAGGCGCGCCGGCGCCGACAGCGTTGGCCGGGTCCCAGTTTGCCCGCAAGTAAGGGGAATCAACCTTTCTTAAGATTCGGGCGGTGTTTTCTCCGCTGTCGCAGCAAAACCCGGGCTCGTTTTCCACGGCGACGATTAAATTGTGTTGCGCAGCCAACCCAGCGACTTTCCTGAAAATGTCTACAACTTTGTTTTCCTGATCAAAGGATGGACGTTTGGGTTTGAAAAAACCGAAGACCAGCACGATTTGCGCCCCGAGGATCTGCGCAAGCCGTAACGTTTCCGGAAGGGTGACCGCAAGCTCACGTTTTACTTGCGTGCGGTCGTTGACTCGACACTTAAACGAACCCGGCGAGAGGGCGGTGATCCGGATGCCAAATTCCTTCTTCATTTTGAATATTTTTTCGATCTGCGCTTCCGGGATATCCGGAATTCGTTTCTCGCCGATCATGCGCAGCTCGTAATCGTAAACGCCCCAAGAGATTCCGATTCGGAGAGCTTCTTCCAGGTCTGGAGAGATTTCGTCTGTTACAAATCCAATACGCATGGGTAAAGTCTTCCAACCCTGACAGGGTTCAAAACCCTGTCAAGGTTTTTGCGGCAGTAACACCTTCGAGAATTCTGTCCACTTCTGCAAACGAATTATAAATATGCAGCGAAATGCGCACGCCGTCGAGCCCGCCTTCGTAAACGCCTCGCGTGCGCAGTTTAAATTTCTTCGCCAGAAAGGATTGCAGTTTTTGCCGTGATATGTTCGGCATTCGAAAGGTGATCATAGCGCTGTGTTCATCCGGATGCTGCGGCGAAAGCACTTCCGCGCCTAGTTCGTTCAAGCCGTTTTGCAATTTTTCGGCCAGCGCGAAATTGCGGCGCCAAACGTTTTTCATGCCAATCTTCAGCAAAAACTCGATGGCCGCGGCCAATCCCACAAACAGCGGCGTGCTCACGGTGCCATATTCGTAACGCTGCGCCGTGGGATGAAAATGAAACTCGCCCGTGGCCATATCGAAATTTCCGGTATTCGAGTAAGCGCCAACCCATTTAGCTTCGACGACATCGAGCATGTCTTGACGCACATAGAGCAGCCCGGTGCCTTTGGGACCGAGCAGCCATTTGTGGCCGCTGGCGGCAAAGGCGTGACAGCCGATCTCGTGCACGTTGAGAGGTATCATCCCCGCCGACTGCGCGCCGTCCAGGAAATACCAGAGGTTGTGTTTGGCGGCGAGCTCCCCAATTTCTTTCACCGCCAGGATTTGCCCGGTCGAGGTTGTGACATGGGGAAGACTCAACGCCCGGGTACGCTTGGTTATCAAGCGCTCGATGCGCTCGAGGTTTTCCGACGCGGATTCCGTTGAGGGCTCGAACACCTTTATTGTGATCCCATCGCGTTTTTGACGAGCCAACCAAGCGATGGTATTGCCCACATGCTCGTGGGTCGTGGTGATCACTTCGTCGCCCCTTTTCAGTGGCAGACCGTTACAGACGATGTTGATGCCTTCGGTGGCGTTGCGAGTGTAGGCGATTTCATCGGCGTAGCAGCCCAATATCTGTGCGGCTTTTCCCTTTATCGAATGCCACAACTTTTCACTATGGCCCGTCTCCGAGATTCTTTCTAATTCGGAAATCTTGCTGCGTACGGCATCGATGACCACATATGGAGAAGGGCCGAGTCCGCCATTATTTAAATAGATGCGGTCTTTGGTTAACGGGAATTGCTCGCGTACTAACGACCAAAATTTCTCATCGTGTGGTTCTACTTCGCCTTGCGGTGGGTTGAATTTCGGACGTGCAATCGTGTTTTTGCTGCGGAGCAACAAACCAGCGCCTATGAAGCCGACCAAACCTTGGCTGGATTGTTTCAAGAAGTTTCGTCTTTTCATTCTATGTTTCATTTAGTCATTTTTGCTATAGAATGGTAGACAAAACTTTGTTTATATGCAACAACAAAACAAGCGCCTATGTAATCGGTCAATTACGGGGGGTGAAATGCAAACATCTTGCATGGAAGATGCCTGCAGGATGGAAGCCTGCGCTACATTTTCCCCCGTAACTGACCGATTACGCTGCTCTTGTCAGGGCACAGTTTTGAATTATCAGCAAGCCAAAGTCTTATTTTTGTAAAATCATTCTTCTAACTATTTTCTTACGATTGCCCTCTAACTGATAATAATAATTTCCTGATACGACTCGCTTTCCCTTTTGGTTTTTCCCATCCCAGACGATTTTCTTAAAACCGGCAGATTGTGTTTCATCAACCAACGTTCGAATGAGTTGACCAAGATTATTATAAATAAGCAACCGGACTTCAGAGACAGCCGGCAATTCATATTCAATAACTGTTCCAGCATTAAACGGATTTGGGTAATTGGCATGCAGACGGATTTGTTCCGGCAATAGGGTCTTCGGATCTCCGATTCCACTTACCGGGTCGGCTATTTTTCCAATGCCCGTTAGATTCACATCAAATGGATTCGCAGTTGGGTCGTTGCTCGCAATTCGCACGTTCGCCTGCTTGCTGCCGGATGAGACCGGGGCAAAATTGACAACCACGGCTTGCGAATCCCCAGTTGAAA
>JBHHWX010000366.1:0-6393 GCA_046756745.1 bacterium
TTCTCACGCTCTCGCAGAATTTCAAACCAAATACAAAGCCGTCGACTTGGAAGAGCAAACTAAGGTCAGTATTGAAAAAGCCGGTGAGCTCAAAGGTACGATTCTCGCAAAAGAAGTGCAGTTTGAAGTTTTGCAGCAAACCATGAAGCCAGACAATCCCATTATCCTGCGCTTACAAAAGGAATTGGAAGTGCTCAAAAAACAATACGAACATCTGCAGTTCGGAAATTCAGTCTCCTTTGAGGAGCAGCAAGACTATTTTATTCCATTTGCAGATGTGCCTCGAGTTGGTTTGAAGCTTGCGGAGTTAATTCGTGAGACGAAAGTTCAAGAAACCGTGTGGCAGCTTTTGAATCAACACTATTACAACGCGAAAATACAAGAGGCCAGGGACACGCCAACCGTGCAGGTTCTGGACGAAGCGTTTCCGCCCGAAAGGAAAACCAAACCGAGGAGAAAGCTGGTGGTGCTTATCGCTGCTTTCTTAACGTTCTCTCTGAGCATATTCTGGGCTTTTGTATTGGAATATCATGACAGAATAAGAAATAATCCGGAGGAATACGAGAAGGCAAACCGGGTCATCACAGAGATGGATAACGACTATCAGCTCATCAAGAACACGATAGTAAAAGCGCTGAAAAAGGCCAAAAGTTTCAAGCCTGAATAATTCATAGCCACCAGGGCACAAAGACGCAAAGGGGGCACAAAGTTTTAATTTATTATTCTATGATCCCGAAAAACTTTGTTTTTTTGCAAAAGAATTCAATATGTTAAGTTCTTCATAATTAATCAAACGGAGTATTGGATTGTTGGAGTAATGGATTTTTGCATGTTTTGCAACATAGCCATCTCTTACTCCATTAATCCATCAATCCATTACTCCGCTGAATTAGACGATTTGCCCTAATAAATGTCCGGATCAATTTTGGTTGCGGCTCCGCCTTATTAGGAATAATCCAGACAAGAAGGAATCGTGGTAAAAACAGGAATTGCGTGGAAGCCCAGGTCGTGGTGCGATGGAAAGATGCTATTTCCCTCTGAAACGCTCCTCCATCTTCCTCACATCTCCATAATCATCAACCGAATTCCTACTGTTCTCACTAAAAACTGTGTTGTCATGAGTAAGAAACTGCTGACTATTTGGTTTTTGTTTTGGGGGTTGCTTCGCATTGCACTCTCCCAGTCTGTGTATGTTCCTCTCAATCACTGGTCGTATGATTTTGTCGAGAGACTTGAAGCTAAGGGGTGGATTACCGGCGTCTTGAATTCCACCAAACCGTTTTCACGGGAAGAAATGGCCGGTTACTTAATTCAAATAGAGAAAAGAATGACCGCCGGATTCACCCTCAATGCAACGGAAACCGAACAACTTGAATTTCTGCGTTTTGAATTTAAAGAAGAACACCAGCGGCTGACCGGGAAAAATGGTCATGTTTACCTGACCAAATTGCAAAAAATAAAAGAGAGTCATACTCTTGGCAAATTATTCCCTGGTTTCATCTATAAAAACAATCGAAATTTGTTTAGCGTCGGTGAGTCAGGGATGTCGTTTTACGTCGATCCGGTGTTTTCGCAGAGGTGGCTGCATGCCGGCGCCGACTCGATCAACGGCATCGAACGTGTCTTCGAGCGCACACACGGCGCGCGAATATGGGGACAATTAGGGACCCATGTCGGTTTTTTTCTCGACGTACGCGATACAAAGGAATGGGGCACACGGACTTATCCCGAACGTTTCGATATTTCATTGCCGGGCTTGGGGTTTGTTAACGGTTACGGAGATCATATTTGGCACGACGAAACCGTGGCCTACTTGGTTTTCAAGTTGCCTTATTTTCAGCTCCAGATCGGCAAGGACTCGAATGTCTGGGGTCCGGGCCGGAATGGCGCATTGAGTCTTTCCGATAACGCGACGTCGTATGATCAGATTAAACTTCAGAGCAAGATATGGCGTCTGAAATTTACTTATCTTTGGGGATTTTTACGAACCTTTCCCGTGCTTCTCGATGCGGATAATACAGCCCGGCCTAAGAGCATTGTGGCGCATCGTTTGGATATCAACGTGGCAAAATGGTTAGATGTCGGGATTTATGAAACCGTTATTTTCAGTGGCCGGCGTTTTGAGATGGCCTATCTCAACCCGATCAACTTTTACCGTTCGGCTGAGCATTTTCTCGGGGACAACGATAACGCCACTTTGGGATTTGATTTCGAATTTCTTTTGATTCCAAACAGCAAGATTTATGGCGAGCTCTTCATCGATGATCTGACCACAACGCGTCTCGGCAGCGGCTGGTTTGGGAATAAGACCGCTTATACAGTGGGAGGGTTGTGGGTGGATGCGTTCAAAGTCTCGAATTTAGATGCGCGGCTCGAGTATACGCGTACGCGTCCTTTTGTTTATACACATGTTAATACGATCAATACCTATAGCCACTTCTCGACCGGTTTGGGCCACTGGATCGGGCCCAACGCCGATGTCCTTAACTTAAGGATGCAGGTTCGATTCTCGAAGAGCTTTTTTGTCGCTGTTGATGTCGAGACCTTCCGGCACGGCGCGAATCAACCAAACCGGAATGTGGGCGGAGACTTTAACCAACCCTGGCAAGAAGGCGATGAAAAATATATCGCTGCCTTGGATGGGGATCTGGAGAGAAGGACCCGGTTTGGTCTGCAACTGAGTTATGAATTATTTCGAAATTTTTATTTTGATTTATCCGCAAAGAGTGTTTCTTCAAAAAACGTTAAATTGCCGGACAGCTCGCGCGGACCGGTGTCGCGGCGCCAGGTTTTGTTTGGCTTGAGTTTGAATCGATAGGGTGTTAGGGTATAAGGTAAGGGTATAGGGTATAGGGAGGACAGGATGGAAGAGACGAGTAAGTATCCCGAGTATAACGAACTTAAATATAAAGTTGAAGAGCCGACGGAAGATTATGATGTTGCCAGAGACTTCATGTCATTGGTTATATAAACTTTGTAAAAAGACAAATCTAATCCCTAATCCCTATACCCTATACCCCAAAGAAGAAAGGTTATCCATATGCAACGTATCCCACAAGCCGATTTGAAAGCGCAGTATGCCTCCATCAAAGAGGATGTGAATGCCGCTCTGCTCGAAGTGGTCGAAAGTTCGCAATTTGTCCGGGGGCAAGCCGTTCGCGATTTCGAAGAAGCTTATGCCCGCTATTGCCAGGTCGAGCATGCCGTTGGCGTCGGCAACGGTACCGATGCGCTTATGTTAGCCCTGCGTGCGCTGGGGATAGGCGAGGGCGACGAAGTGATCACGGTTCCGTTTACGTTCACTGCGACAACCGAGGCGATTCACTGGGTTGGCGCAAAAATTGTTTTTGTGGATATCCGGGAAGACAATTTTACCATGGCTGTGGATCAAATCGAGGAATGCATCAGCGATCGCACACGCGCCATCATTCCCGTACATTTATACGGCCATCCCGTGGACATGGAGCCGATTATCGACATTGCCAAAAAATACGATTTAAAAATTCTCGAAGACGCGGCTCAGGCGCATGGCGCTTTCTATCGCGGCAAACGAGTCGGCTCTTTTGGGCATGCGGCCGCGTTTAGTTTTTATCCGGGAAAAAATCTCGGAGCATACGGGGATGCCGGCGCTGTCGTGACAAACGATTCGAAAGTCGCCGAGAATATCAAAAAGCTCGGGGATCACGGTTCTTTAAAAAAATACCAGAACAACGAGCTGGGATTTAACAGCCGCCTGGATTCCATGCAGGCGGCAGTCCTGAACGTGAAACTCTCACATCTCGACCGCTGGAATGCCCGGCGCAGAGAAATCGCCAATGTCTTTAATGACGCTTTTCAAAATGTCGACGCTATCGAAACGCCGGTCACGTCATCCTGGGCTGAGCCGGTTTTTCACCTTTATGTCATAAAAGTAAAAGATCGTGATACGCTGAAACAGAAACTCAATGAAGCCGGTATCGGGGCGGCGATTCACTACCCGGCTCCGCTGCATTTGCTGAAAGCCTATGAATTTCTGAATAATCCGAAAGGCCGTTTTCCGGTTTCGGAGTTGGCGGCAGAGCGCGTTTTGAGCTTGCCCAATTACCCGGAGATGACCGACGCCATGATAGAGTATGTGGTTGAGAAGGTTAAGGAATTCGTTAACTTTTAGGAAACGCTGGAGTACGGTGACTGTGTGGCGTATTCCGATCCAACACAGTCTGTGATGAGTTGCGTACTTTTTTGTAATTGTGTATTTGTACTACAAAAACACAATGAAGGTATCTGCCGAAGCAGGGCAGGGAGATTGCTTCGCTGAGAAACGTTCGCAAAGACAGCTCTCACTTTGTGGTTAGGAATATTAAAGGCTTTAGCGATAGCCGGTGTTCAGGCTTTAGCCTGTCCTTCCGATGCCGCTTTTTGCACGCTAAAGCGTGAACACCCAAGGATATAATAACAAAAACAGGAAATCATGAAACGAGCGCTCATAACCGGTATCACCGGCCAGGACGGCTCCTACCTGGCCGAGCTGCTTCTTAAAAAGGGTTACGAAGTTCACGGCATTATCCGGCGCGCGAGTACGTTTAATACCGGTCGTATAGACCACCTGTATAAAGACCCGCATGTGAAAGGGAACAGGCTTTTTCTGCATTATGGCGATCTTGCCGATTCCGTGCAAATGGTCAAGCTGATTTACAATTTGAACCCTGATGAGATTTATCATTTGGGCTCGCAAAGCCATGTGCGCGTGAGTTTTGACGTTCCGGAGTATACCGGCAATGTCACAGGTTTGGGGTCGCTGCGAATTTTAGAGGCGGTTCGTGAAACCGGAGTCAAAACGAAATTTTATCAAGCTTCCAGCAGCGAGATGTACGGTCAGGTACGCGAAGCCCCGCAAAATGAGAAGACGCCTTTTCATCCCCGTAGTCCGTACGGCTGTTCGAAAGTCTTTGCTTTTTGGTCCACTGTTAACTACCGGGAAAGTTACGATATTTTTGCCGTGAATGGGATTCTCTTTAACCATGAGTCGCCGCGCCGCGGGGAAACCTTTGTGACCCGGAAAATCACTCGCGGCGTCGCCCGCATCAAATACGGCTTAGAACGCCGGCTTTTTCTGGGTAACTTGGATGCGCAGCGCGATTGGGGCTATGCCAAAGAATATGTCGACGCGATGTGGCTGATGCTGCAACATGAGCAGCCGGAAGATTTTGTCATCGCCACGGGCAAAACGCATTCTGTGCGCGAGTTTTTAGATGAAGCTTTCGAATACGCCGGTCTCGACTGGCGGGAGTATGTCGAAATCGACCAACGCTATTTTCGTCCGGCAGAGGTCGATGTCCTGGTTGGCGACGCTTCAAAGGCGAGAACCGTGTTGGGTTGGGAGCCGAAGACACAATTTAAGGAGCTGGTCCGGATTATGGTGGATGCGGATTTACAGTTGTTGCGCGATCAGTTGGAAGGCAATCATATCCGATGAAATTCTGGGAGGAGAGGAAAGTTGTGGTCACCGGCGGCGCCGGCTTTCTCGGCTCGCATGTGGTGAATAAGCTCAAAGAGAGAGCGTGCCGGCGCCTATTCGTGCCGAGAAGCGCAGACTATGACTTACGTGAAAAAGAGGCGGTGACGCGCTTATTCAAAGAAACCGCCCCGGATATGGTTATCCATTTAGCCGCGGTGGTCGGCGGAATCGGCGCCAACGGGATTCACCCGGCGTCGTTTTTTTACGACAACGCTATTATGGGGATTCAGCTCATCGAGCAGGCGTTTCAAGCCGGGATCAAAAAATTCGTTTGTGTCGGAACTATCTGCGCCTACCCGAAACATACCCCCACTCCTTTTAAAGAACAAGACCTGTGGAACGGTTATCCCGAGGAAACCAATGCTCCGTATGGTCTGGCAAAAAAAATGCAGTTAGTGCAGTTGCAAGCCTATCGCCAGCAGTACGGGTTCAACGGCATTTATCTTTTGCCGGTGAACCTCTACGGCCCGGGCGACAACTTTCACCCGGAGTCTTCTCACGTGATTCCGGCCGTGATCAAGAAGTGTGTGGATGCAGTTCGCGAGGGCCGCGGCGAGATCGTGGTTTGGGGGTCAGGCCAGGTCACGCGTGAATTTATTTATGTCGGGGACGCTGCTGAAGGCATTGTGTCGGCGGCGGAAAGTTATAACGCGCCTGAACCGGTCAACATTGGCACCGGCCGCGAGATTCGGATTTGTGAGCTGGTGGAGATCATCGCTGATTTAACCGGCTTCAACGGCCGCATCGTGTGGGACGCCTCCAAACCGGACGGCCAGCCCCGCAGAATGTTAGACGTCTCGCGCGCGGAAAAAGCGTTCGGGTTTAAAGCAACAATGGATTTTGAAGAGGGATTAAGAAGAACTGTGGATTGGTATGAACGGCAATTCTCCTGAGTC
>JBHHWX010000367.1:0-6372 GCA_046756745.1 bacterium
GAAGTCTTACAACATCGACAATCTTTTGTCGATAGAGGCGCTGTAAGCGCCTAGACCGCCCGAAGCTGAAGCTTCAGGCTACAAGATGCAACGCGGCTGAAGCCGCCTTACTTAATAGCCCCGACGGATGTCGGGGGTTCCATCTCGTAGCTGGAGAATTTATTCTCCAGCGGTTCAGCGCATAAAAAACAAAAAAACATGACTTTTTGAATCAAAAGAAGGTCAGCGTTTCATGAAGAAAGGACATAAATGCACCGAAAACAAATCCCCATTATTGCCATTGCGATAATATTATCAGGAGTCGCATTTTTCTTGCTGGCAGCCGGCGACGGTGAGTCGATGAAAGGGATGATTATCTTCACTCAGATCGCTGTGGATAAAGCTGGCGGCAACCCCAGCTCAGAAGAATCTTGGCGTTATCCGGATCGAAGCCGCATCGTCGCTCTCAACAGCGATGCTCCCCAAGGAACGGTTCACGTCCTTACCGAAGCGTTTCACTCAGCACGCTCCCCTGAGATCTCTTATGACGGCAAGCGTTTGCTCTTTGCGGGCCAACAGCATGAGGGCGACCCGTGGCACATTTGGGAAATGAAATTGCCTGGCAGGGAAGTCAAACAAATCACAGAAGACAAAGGGTGCACCGACCCGGCTTATCTCCCCGACGGCCGCATTATATTCAGCGCTTTCAATTCGAATCTTCGATATGAAACAGAGAAAACAGATAAGACGGTCAATGCCCTGTACACCTGCAATCTCGACGGTTCAGGCGTCGAGCGCATCACCTTTCATCCGGAATCGGACTTCGCCCCTACCCTGCTGCGAGACGGGCGTGTACTCTTTGTCTCTTCAAACTCGGATCGCGCCATTGGCGGGTCGAAACTCCTGGCCATGCGCTACGATGGGATGTGGGTTGAATTATTTTATGAAAACATGCAGACTGGCTGGCAAAATTGCCGAGTCCGGGAAACAGACAAAGGCGAGCTCATCTTTGTCGAGTCCAGTCAAAAAGATTCGTTTGGCGGCAGGCTGATCGCTATTTCTAACAAGAGGCCCCTGCACTCGAGGGTTAATCTGGCTCCGGATTTAGAAGGAACTTTTCACTCTGTCACACCTCTTCCTTCGGGATATCTCATTGTGGCCTATCAACCCCCGGAAACAGACAGTTATGCTTTGTATGAATTCGACCCGGTTAAAAAACAGTTGGGACGGCTCATCTACGGTGATTCCGAGTCCCATGCTGTGGAGCCGATCGCGGCGGAGGAACATGCGAGACCCAAGACGTTTGTGAGCTTGGTTGACGCGCAGAAAACAAGCGCCTTGCTTTATTGTCTAGACGCCAATCGGTCTGCTCTGCCCGTAAATAGCGCATTGCCGGCATCAACTCCAGGCGTGAAGGTGCAAGTGATCGATGCGGAGGGCGTCCTTGGTGAAGTTCCTCTGGAAGAAGACGGCTCGTTTTATTTGGAAGTTCCAACGGACCGGCCGCTGCGCTTTCAAACCGCGAGCGAGGATGGCCAGGTCGTGAGAGGGCCATCTTCTTGGATCTGGGCCCGGCCTAACGAGAAGCGCGGCTGTATTGGCTGCCATGAAGACCGGGAGCTGGCGCCAGAAAACCGCGCGCCGTTAGCGATCACCAAGCCTCCGGTCTCGCTGCTGTCACGTTTAACCTCTCTGGCGGCCGGTGACAAACCCGCAGCGAAGGAAATGGCAAAATGAAACCGGCGAAACCGAAACGATTGCTTTCTTTCTCAGCCATCTCGGTGGTTGTCCTGGCAGTTATAGCGTTTGTTGGCCATCGCTGGGCTGACAACCACGTTCGCTACATCACCGGCGGGCAGCCGGGCCCGGTGAGCTGTCTCCCATGTCATGCCCATCTCAACAAAAACGCTCTCATAGAGCGCTTTATGGAAAAGAGTTATCTTTCACCGCTGGATATCGCGGTCTCCCCTGACGGCCGCCGGCTTTATGTCACCGCCGAGGATGCAGACGCGCTTTTAGTGGTCTCTCCTACTGAGGGCCGCCTACTGGCCAAGATTGCCGTGGGCAAACGCCCGCACAGCGTCGTTCTCAGCGAAGACGGGAAGACAGGTTATGTCAGCAATCGCTGGTCCGATAACATATCCGTGATCGACTTGGCGCAAGAGCGCGTAACAGGCACGCTGCAAGTAGGCTCAGGTCCGGCAGGGTTAGCGTTAGACCGGGAAGGCAAAACGCTGTTTGTTGCAAACAGCTACTCCAATGACATCTCCGCCGTTAACCTCACGACCAGCGCCGAAATCAAGCGTTTATCAGCAGGCCGCGACCCTTATGCCGTCGCTCTCTCTCCTGACGGCAAGAGCGTCTACGTCACCAATCGATTGTCTAACCCCGTACCCGCCCGTATGCCGCCTGTTTCCGAGGTGACGGTTGTGGATACAAAAACGCAACGGGTTGTGGAACGCACGCTTTTCCTTTCTGCGCAGCAACTGGAAGGCATCCACTTCACACCCAGCGGCGACCTGGCGCTGGCGACTCTGGTGAAGCCCAAAAATCTCCTTCCGCTCACTCAGGTAGGTCGAGGCTGGATGATGACCTTCGGTCTCGGCATCATCGAGCGTGGCAAAGACGGCAGAACGGCCCAGATCCTGCTGGATGACGTCAACGCGTTCTATGCCGACCCCCATGATATCGTTGTCACCCCTGATGGTCAGAGGGCCTTTGTTAGCCACTCAGGCGCAAATTGCGTGACGGGGATCAATTTGGAAGCATTACGATCCGTCTTAGCCAATGCAACAGAGGACAGCTTAACGACCTTTGCCAACCATCTGGGCTTGAGCAGCCGCTACGTCATCAAGCGCATTCCTACGGGCGCCAATCCCAAAGGATTAGCCCTCTCGCCTGACGGACAACATCTTTATGTCACGGAGCGGCTGCAAGACAGAATAGCCATTATCAACGCCGAAACCATGGAGCTCGTTGAAAACATCGAATTAGGCAAACCTCAAAGCGTCAGCAGCGTGCGCCGGGGTCAGCAATTGTTCAACAACGCAAACGCCGGGGCATTCCAAGGCCAGTTCAGTTGCCGTACCTGCCATCCCGACGGCGACCATGACGCCCTGACTTACGATATTGCTCCTGACGGCTTGGGGCTTAACCTGGTCAACACGCTGTCGCTGCGGGATATAGGAGAGACTGCGCCCTATAAATGGAACGGAAAGAACGTCAGCATTTACATGCAATGCGGTATCCGCTTTGCAAAATTTTTGACTCGCGCCGAACCGTTCTCGCCGGAAAAGTTGAACTCATTGGTGGCGTACATTCTTTCCCTTTCCCACCCGCCAAATCGTTATCGCAGCGCTGCCGGGAAATTAAACCCGACCCAGCAGCGAGGCAAAGCCATCTATGAGCGTACCCTGACAAACGATGGGCGCACGATTCCCTTGGAAAACCAGTGCATGACGTGTCATCCCCCGCCTTATTTCACAAACCGGCAGAAAGCGGATGTGGGCACGCTTGCAAAGACGGACAGTCCCAAGGAATTCGATGTGACCCACTTGGTGAACCTTTACGCCACGGCGCCTTATCTGCACGACGGACGCGCCGCAACCTTGGAGGAAATCTGGACCAAATTCAATCCCGATGACAAACACGGGGTCGCGAACGATTTAACAAAAGCTCAGCTAAATGACCTGGTAGAGTACCTAAAAGTCCTCGGCAGCGATAAGGACAAGTAATGTCTGAACGAAAACGATCCATAAAGCTGTCTTTTGCGAGGCGTTTTTTGCCGAAGCAATCTCATGCCGTGCCTAATAGTGAGATTGCTTCGCTGAGAAGCGCTCGCAAAGACATTAAAAATCGAG
This sequence comes from bacterium, assembly GCA_046756745.1. Taxonomy (GTDB): domain Bacteria; phylum Zhuqueibacterota; class Zhuqueibacteria; order Oceanimicrobiales; family Oceanimicrobiaceae; genus JBHHWX01. The sequence goes on from JBHHWX010000367.1 coordinate 3,840, forward strand.
TTTTCGTTCAGACACTATGTAGGAGAATTTGATGGCTAAATTCACGAAAACACTTTGTTTGACCGCCGTCCTCTTAGCGGGGGTGACCATCACTCCGTTCTTTCTGACAAACGAGACCGCCAAACCTACCGTCGAGCAGCGGCAGCCGGCAACCGAACCTCAGGAGTCAAAACAGACTGTTGGTGCTCAGCGGGAACAACTGGCCGCTGCCGTGGGGAATGAAGACACGTCTCAGGAACTGGCAATCACCACCCAATGGCGCAACTACAGCACGCGCGACGGGTTGCCTTCAGATAAGACCCACTGTGTACGCTCGGATGGCGAACGCATCTGGATCGGCACCGATGCTGGCTTGGCTTGTTACGAAGCAGGCCGCTTCCGTACTTATACTATCTCCGACGGCCTGGCGCATCCTGTGGTCCTTGCCATAGATGTGAGCCCACTTACCGGCGATGTCTGGATCGCGACCATGGGAGGACTAAATCGCTGGTCAGCCGGTAAATTCGAAAAGTTTGACCAGTTCAACAGCGGTCTGGCTAATGACGTGGTCTACGCAGTGGCCTGCCAAGAGAATTTCGTCTGGGCGGCGACTGCCAGCGGCGCCAGCCGCTTCGACGCCTACACGCAGCAGTGGAGCATCTTTAATGAAAAAAACGCGCCCATGCACGAGCCCTGGACGTACAGCGTGTCAGCTCAGGACGGAATGGTTTACATCGCCGCTTGGGGAGGTGGAGTTCTTGAATTCAACACGAAAACCGAACAGTGGAAAGATTACCGCGACCCGGATGGAGAAATGGAGCTCGACATTTTTCCGAATGACGGGTTAGTGCACGACGTCACTGCCAGCGTTTCTTACGAAAACAAAATCTTGTGGGTCGGAACTTATTTTGGGCTTAACCGTTTCGATGGCGCCCGCTGGTGGGGTTATTTCGACCACGACAGCGGCCTGGTCAGCAATTTCATCAATTTTGTGAAAGCGCGCGGCAACGTGGTATGGGTCTGCACTGATAAAGGCTTGAACAGCTTCGATGGCGCCACCTGGGTCACGTATCGGAGAGCCGCCAACGGCAAGACCGGCGAAATTCTTATCTCCCGCGACCAAGCCCAGGTTGCGAGACGAACGAGTTCGACGGCGCTGGCTCACAACTACATCTTAGGCGTAGATTTTCAGGATGACACGGTTTGGGTGGCCACGGCAAAAGGGGTGAGCCGGGGCACGGGCCGCAATAAATTGGCAATTCGAAGCCCTTGAAGAGACAACGCGAGGTGAGAGGTAAACGGATAGGTGCGCATTTTTGAGGATAACAGGATTCTCATGATGACCATGATTTCATTCAAGAATGGGCCAAAGAAAGGTGAAGTAAAAGGAAAAGTGAGAGTTTTATGTGGAGAGGAGTCATCCTGTAAATCCGGTATCTCCTGTAATCCTGTCAATGCACTAAAAGATGATTGAATTTACAGCAAAGGAGACAAAAAGCATGAATCAAAACACGCTTACAATTGAAAAAGAGCCATTCATTGATGTGACGCGACTCTCAGAAGGTGAACGCGAGGAGATGTTAAAGCTTGGGATGTTGTCAAGAGCGGACGATATACAGCCCTATGCCCCACCGTCGGTCAATGGTGAGCGGGCGCCTATGCAAAAGAGAGCAGTACACGTCCCGGATGTGCTGAACGAGGCCTATGACTACCTCAAACCCTCCTCATTCTCGCGAGCTTTGTGTTTGGACTTCAATGGTTATAAGGTCTTGCTTATCTCCGGGACCGCCAGCGTCGACGAACAAGGTCGGTCCATTCATATAGGAGATTTTCGAGCGCAATGCTGGAGGACGTACCGCAACATATCCGTCATTCTCGAAGCCGAAGGCATGACCTGGCACGATATGGTACGAACCACGTGTTATTTGAGAGATATCGAACGCGACTACAAAGATTTTAACGAAGTACGGACCGCTTTTTTTAGCTGGCTTGGTCTCGAACCTCTTCCGGCAAGTACCGGCATACAAGCCCGTCTCTGCCGGGATGATCTGTTGGTGGAAATCGAAGCCATCGCTATCGTTCAGTCTCATGCGAAGGAAAAATCATGAGACTTCGTTTGGAAAACTTGATATTCATCGCACTTCTCGCGCTTCCCAACGCGATCGCGCTCGGCCAACAGGAAGAGTCGACATCCTATGCAAACACCCCAAAAGAGCTGCTCCCTTACCGCCGGTTTCAGAAACCGTATAAGCTGTTTTTCACGGAACCGCAACCGTTTCTAGGACCCGGACGGGAAAAACTGCCGCCTCCGGATATCGAGGAGGTAAAAATTGGGTTTCTCGGCCCAATAGAGAATTCACCGGAAGCCGAACAAGGTCTGCGCATGCTTCAGGGCGCCACTTTGGCCATCGAAGAAGCCAACGCAAACGGAGGTTACAACGGAATTCCTTTCAAACTGGTGACACGCAATGACACCGGATTGTGGGGAGCTTCCAGCAATGAATTCGTCAAGCTCGATCAGGAAAGGGTTTGGGCTATCTTAGGCTCGATTGAC
>JBHHWX010000368.1:0-6347 GCA_046756745.1 bacterium
AAAATGCATCATCTATATATAGTGCATAGCATTAACCCTGACAGAGTTTATCAATAACGTCATTCGATTTCCATGAAACATTTCCCGTCCCGGTTCATTCACATAGTCCTGATTTGGGCGACATGACAGAAAACGATTGATTTTTTGATGAGAATCACATAACTTTAAATACTGAAAAAACATGGATTTTGCGACACAATATTTTAACATCCATTGTTTTGCCTTTATTCGATTTCATGAGCGAGAAAGAGGAGTCATCCTGTAAATTCGGTTTATCCTGTAATCTTGTCAAAAAAAGATAACACCCTGAGATCGGTCACCAATTCGGAAGAAAAATGCAGAAAGTCCGGTTACCCTTCGGCAAGAAGTTTATGAATTTGGAAGTCGATACTGCGCATGTTTTAGGCGTTTTATTACCGAAATCGCAATTGCCTCGCAAACCATTCACTGAATTGCTCACAGAGTCTTTGTCGAACCCGGTTGCGTCAAAACCGTTTCGTGAGATTTTTCACCGAAACGAGAAAACGGTCATCGTTCTTCCTGACAAAACCCGATATTGCGCCGCCAGCGATGTTCTCCCAATAGTGGTTGCCGAGCTCTATCAACTGGGAATATCCGATACGGATATCAAAATTCTCATCGCGACCGGTTCACATATATCTCAGAAGCCGCAGGAGATTATCGATATTGTTGGGATGGCGATGACCAAGCGTCTCACAATTATTGACCATGATTCTCAGCGCTCTGAAGATCTGGTATTTAAGGGCAGAACAAAATTCGGCATACCGGTGTATTTGAATCGTCATCTTGTTGAGGCTGACCGTATAATAATATTGTGCTCAGCCGTTCATCATTATTTTGCGGGTTACGGCGGCGGTTGGAAAATGATCAATCCGGGATGCGCCGGTTATGAAACCATTACCCGGAATCATGCGTTAACCGTAGATACCGGCTCAAATGGGCTGCATCCGAACTGTGGTTCCGGAATCATCGACGGCAATCCTGTGCAAGAAGACCTGCTCGATTCCATGCGTTATCAGCGGGTGGACTTTCTTATTGAAACTCTTCTTAATGAGGACGGCGAGGTTGTTGACATGGTTGCCGGCGACGTGTTCGCTGCTCATCGAAAGGCCTGTATGTGGGTTGACCAAACTTATCGGGTTGCTATTCAAGAAAAGGCTGATTTAGTCGTGGTCAGTTGCGGCGGCTTTCCCAAAGATATCAATCTCATTCAGAGCCACAAATCACTTCACAATGCCTTTCAAGCTGTGCGTCAAGGGGGAGTGATTTTGCTGCTGGCGGAGTGCCGGGACGGGGTGGGCTCGCAAACTTTTATGGATTGGTTTCGTCATGAAGACGAGGCTAATTTTGTCAAGAATATGAAAAATCATTATTCTTTGAATGCAACGACGGCATTGTCACTGAAGACGAAAACCAAACAGGTAAAAGTGATTCTCGTTTCAACCTTACCTTCCGGTCTCGTCTCTCATTTAGGGATGCACCCGGCGGAGGATATCCGCGCCGGGTGGCGCCTGGCGTGTGCGGATCTTCCCGATTCATTTAAATGTTATATTTTACCCAATGGCTCATTAACCCTGCCGGTAGTGATATGAGCGTAAAAACAAAGTGTCCTTATTTCATGATCCTCGCCTCGCTGGCCATGTTTTGCTGCGCCGGTATGAAACCGAACCCGACGTTTAATGAGTCAAGTCGAAAGAAATCCCGTCACAATCACAATAACTCGGTATCGATTTCAGCGCAGCGTTTGCAGTCGGAAATCGAATCTTATTTGGGAGTTCCGTACCGGTGGGGGGGAACCACACGAAGTGGAATGGACTGCTCCGGTTTGGTGCAAACCGTTTTTCACAGCGCTTTGAAAGTGAAGCTGCCTCGTAAAGCCCGCGACATGTTCAAACAGGGGAGTCCGGTGGGACGACGTGAGCTGACTTTCGGGGATTTGGTTTTTTTTGAGAAAATCGAAACCTACGGCATCTCCCACGTTGGGATCTATCTTGGGAACGACACCTTTGCCCACGCCAGTACAACCCGTGGGGTGGTCATTTCCAATTTAAACGACAAATATTACCGCGTGCGTTATGCCGGGGCGAGGCGGATTCTGACACGAATAGCGAAATAGTGTCTGAACGAAAACTCATCTAACCCCCTGTCATTGCGAGGCGTTTTTTGCCGAAGCAATCTCCTGTCGTGCCTAAGATGGGGATTGCTTCGCTGAGAAGCGCTCGCAATGACAGCAAAAAACTACGTTTTCGGTCAGACACTAAGACATCGAGAACCAATTCTATTTCAATTCTGTGGCAGTTCTGATTCTGTGGGCGGGCTTTTTCTGTCGGTTTACCCCGTTGGATACTTTTGTGGAGATTTTAATTTACCGTTTTTCCTGTTCAGACTGAACGAAGTGAAACCTGAATAAGTCCTATTTATCTCACGGGGTTTGAGGCGAAGCTTCGTTAGATAGTTATTGACTCACTGCTGGCGCAGGGGCAGACTTTGACGCGTCGCGCTCAAGTCCGGCTATGAGATCCGGCCTATCCGATAGGACTGTCTGAACGCCGCAGGCTCGACAGCGTTCGTAGTCTCTTTTGGAGTTCACCAAATAACCGACGAAAATCTTACCGCGTTGATGAACCGAGGCCACCTCTCTTTTATTAAAAAGCGGCATTCCAAAATAATAAGCGGGCAACGCCAGGACGCGATTTGCGGGTTCCAAAAGACTGCCGAGTTTTACGATCTTCGACCAGCCCCAAATCTTCGTTCGAGCCGCTCTCGGAAAAAAGCGGCAGTCGGGGAAAAAATGACTTACCAGGCGATCCGCTTGGGCGCTCCAGGTGAGAAACCAAATCCGGTTCTGAAATTTTATGTCCTGCAACAGCTCTTGCAATCGTTCAAACAGCCTCTGATCTGAAATTTTGCAATCAAAAATATAGTTTTTGCCGGGATATTTTTCGAGGAGCATTCTTAACGAAATGAGATTATCGGAATGTTGCCTGTCGATGGATGTGATCTTTTTTCCGGTTAGCCCGGAAAGCGGCGTTTCACTTATTTTGATTTCCGGTTGATCGAAACGGGCCAGGTCGCCATCGTGAGAGAGGATGATGTGCTCATCGCGTGAGAGACGAAGATCGGTTTCGAAGCCGGTCGCGCCGGCCTGGTGAGCGAGGTCGAAGGCCAGCATGGTATTTTCCGGCCAAATGAGTGAAGAGCCGCGGTGAGCGTAGATTTGCATCATGATTCAACAGAAGGTGATGTCATGAGTACCTGAGTAGTAAAGTCTTGTAATTTCTTGGCAAAAGTCAGAGAAGATGGGAATCCCCACAGACGGAAGAATCCCACTGATAAAATTTTAATTGGTTTATCAGTGGGTTCAGTTGTTTTCTTTTTTGGTTCCGGCTCGTCCGGGCCGGGGGGTATATATGAGTCGCTTATTTGCTTATTTCCCTTACTCCATGACTCCCATATTCTTATCCCCCTATACCCCATACCCTATACCCCATACCCATCCCGTGGCTATTCCTTCTTTTCCTCTGCCGGCATCTTGAAGACGCTCTCGTCCATTTCAACATTGACTTCCATGGAGTCTACGATGAAATTGATTGTACCCGGACCGCTTCCTTTAATTTTCACCGCATGCGGCATCATGACTCCGTTCACTTCTTTGAAATCTGACATGAAGGTCTCTGCCTCGATTTCATTACCGCTTCTCCGGTCTTTTTGTTTGACAATTCTTTTTAATTCCAAATAATATTCAGAATCCAAAAATGAGGTGAAGGTGTCTCCATCTTTGAGAGTCACTTTTAACTTGTAGGTTTCTGTACCCTCGACGTCTTCTTTGCCGACAAACTCTATTTTGTGACCTTTTGCTTTATAATCGACAAACGGTCCGTCGAGGTCGGAATCATGAATGAGCTGTTTTGCCTGGTCTTCCGGCATGGGCTGTGGTGTCGGGTCGCCCATAAAGGGAATGATGTGCCAGGCATTTTCGCCGTCGTAGGCCTGAACCATTGCTTGCCCTTGAAAACGAATGTCCATACGAACGAAGTGTGGACGTTTCTGTTGCCGGATAATTTGTCCTTCCATGGCCATTCCACCAGGGCCCTCCATCGTCATTTTGCCGCTCATTTTAATGCTTTTGATCGCCTGCAGCTTGTCCAATCCACCTTGCGCTTCGATATGTTTTTGGATGATCTCATCAGCGGACTGAGCAAATGAAACCGCTGCCAAGCAGAGGATAAAAAAAAGTGTGCATGTCTTTCTAACCATGTGCCCTCCTTTGATTAATGAATGGTAACTATTCAGGCGTGAGAAGCTTCGGAGTGCAAAATTTTAGTTTTGCACAGTTTCAATGAAAGCCGCAACGCTAAAGCGTTGCACTCCAATACCAAAGGCTGTATAGTTACAATGAATGGATATATTTTGAGCGTAAAGTAAAAAAAAATGGGATGATATGCAAGCGGGATTCTATTTTCCCGGCATTTTAAAAATGCCGTCGTCGATCTCTTGATTGACTTCAATCTTTTCGATGGTGGTGACGTTTTTCCCGCCGCCGCGACCGCCTCTGCCACGACGACCGCTGAATCCGCCTCTCAAAGTTTCGAGAGCATGGGCGATCATCACGCCGTTTACAGGTTTGTAATCGCTGAACAAGGTGGTGATTTCCATTTCATTGCCATCGGGTCCCGGCTTTTTTACGACTCGCTTGATTTCCATATAATACTGCGTATCCAGATAAGTGAAAAACGTGCGCCCATCTGTGCCGCTTATTTTCAGCTTGAATACTTCGGTGCCTTCAAACTCTTCTATGCCCTTGAATTCGACCTGGAGACCCTTCTCTTGGACATGAACCAGGGGGCCGGAAAAGTCCCCTTGTCGAATGAAGTTTTGTGCTCGGCGCCCCTGCAATGCCTGCGGCTTGCCATCGCCGCGAAACGGGATGATACCCCAGGCGCTCTCACCATCGTAGGCTTGCACCATGATTTGCCCTCTGATTTCCGACTCGTTGCGAACGAGATTCGGGTATTTCCAGTACCGGACAAATTTAACCTCAAAGCGGTTGCCTCTGGTAGAGGTACCGGTCATTTTGAGTGTTTTTATGGCCTGGATTTTTTCCGCCCCCCCAAGCGCCTCAATATGTTTTTGGATGATCTCATCGACGGTTTGCGGCAGTGCGGTTGTGGTAAGAGCTGAAAACAAAATTATGAGGACAGACAGATTTCTTTTGTGCATTTTCCCTCCAATCACTAAGTACTTTTTACAATCTAAATCATTTTGCTCTAAAGTCAAGTCACCAAATCGAATTTGGTTGACTCATTATTAGACCTGACAAGCTTAGTTTTTATTCCCCACTATTTAGTGCTTGACCGAAAACTATTCTCACTTGCCCGAAGGCCTCCTGGCCGAGGGTGAATTCCTGCTTAGCTCGGCGGGGACGCCTTCGCGAAGAGGTTGTTAAATTGCGCATTTTTCGAGTTTTCGGTCACTTACTATCCTATTCTATTTAAGAAAATCAATAGAGAGAGGTAATGGGTATTATAGTTACGAGGGTGTAATGCAGACATCTTGCCTGCAGGCTGGAAGCCGGTGATACATTTTACGTAGCAGTTCACCCCATAAAATTAGGACGCTGATCAGCGCGGATTAACGCTGATTTACTCTTTAGCTTCCTGTCGCCTCCGGTATTCATTATAACCTGATGACCCTAATGCATTTTAAAAGATGCTTTTCAGTTTTAATCTGCGGCAATCAGAGGCAATCAGCGTCCAAAATAAATCGGCTGAACTGTTACCATTTTACTAAAGAGAGGTATATTTTTCTTGATTTTTCCAACGGAGTGACCTATTATAAAATTGCCACATTTGAGGAGGCGACTTTTATTTCTAATCTCTCTCACTTAATCGAGTTGTTAGGAGCATACAACTAGAACGAATACGAAACAGCGCTCATGCTCAATCGAGAACCGTCGTTCGTTTATCTTTTAGCGCCGCAAAGAAATGCCGCGAGAAATTCGCTTGGAAAGTCGAACTTCGCATCTATGCTCGCCGCCTTGCCGATATTTCTCCTTTTCTCCTGCCAAACTCAGCCTCAAGCTGTGAACTCCGAATATCAGTTGAACACCATTTGGGAACAACCATACTTTAGCGTCATGCCGGTTGACCTCGACGGCGACGGCGTCGATGAGCTGCTTATGGATCATGGTGAGCAGATCGACATCCGGGATGCTAAGGGGACCAACACCCACGTCAGTTTTAACAAACTTGGTTCACATTACCTTCCTGGCATTCCGATTGTGACCGGCCGCCTGGATTCCGTAGAGATTCTCATTCTACATTCAA
>JBHHWX010000369.1:0-6340 GCA_046756745.1 bacterium
ATGGGGAAAGGATAGTCGAGTTTGAAGGCCAGGGATAGTGTCATTTCGAATCCCGACGTTGTTTTCGGGTAAGAAATCTGAAAACGGCAGTTGCTGGTCCTTAAGGCATTGTTTTTAAAGGCACAATTTAGACTCCGTCAGATTCCTCACCCTGGAAAACGGGTTCGGAATGACAGGGACTGCACTAATTTTTACTAGGGAGGAAATCATGGATCCTAATCTGTTTTACATTGACTGGGCGCGTCTTTTTGAAGCCCTATCCGCCATAGTCGTTTTAGCATTCTTGATAGAACGGGCTCTCTCGTTATTATTCGAGAGCCGCTTTTTTATCAATCGCGCACAAGGGAAGAATTTGAAAGAGTTAATCGCGTTTGGTACCGGGGTTCTGGTCTGCTGGTACTGGGACTTCGACGCTGTGAGCATCATCTTTCTCAAAGAGAATGTGACCGTTTACGGCGCAGTTATCACAGGAGCCGTTGTTGCCGGTGGGAGTAAAGCGTCCGTAAAATTGTTTCGCGATATCTTGGGCTTCAAGAGCACTGCAGAGGCTGCGCGGCAAGCTAAAATACAAGTCGTAGCAAAGGGAGGAAAGACGCTATGAAGAAGGTTCTTGCTTTAACTTGTCTGACCTTTCTTGCCTGCTTCTCCGTTGATTCGCTTTATGGAGATTATTTAGAGGTGCGCCGCTCGGCGACTGTGAAATCAGAACCCAACCGGGATGGGTTCGTGATCGAGCGGGTCGCCCCAGGCGCTTATCTGCAGCTTCTGGATCAAGGCCGCCAAAACAACGGTTATTACCATGTGCAGACTATTTCTCTAGGCGCTCCCGGTTGGATTTACCGTACGCTTGTACGACGTCGTCCTGGGGATATTCCCGCGCCGCCATCCGAAGGGATAGGCAACGAACCTCTCGCCGACGCAACGGCCACATTAACACCCGATCAACGGCGTTACGCTGCCCGTCATCTACGTCTTGGCAAGCCGCAGGCGGTTTACGAGAGGGTGCGAAAGGGGTACGTTTTAGCTCACGACGCCAGGTTGAAAATTCCGCTTTGGGTACAATACGAGCTCAGTCCGCAGGAATTACAAGGCCCGGCGGAGAGAAGCAATGACTTCCGGCCGGATACGTCCATCCCATTCGGCTACCGCGCCGAGCTTAGCGACTACCGTGGCAGCGGTTTTGATCGCGGTCACTTGGCTCCGGCGGCAGACATGAAGCGCAGCCGGCAGGTCATGTCCGAAAGTTTTTTGCTGTCCAATATGTCGCCGCAAGTTGGCATCGGATTCAATCGTCACATCTGGGCTGACCTGGAGGCGGCGGTCAGAGGCTGGGTTGAACAACGCGGCCCCCTCACTATCATCGCCGGCCCGGTCTTTGCTGTAGAAGCGGGTCGCGTCCGCTACCAGGTTGCCGGAAACAATCATGTCGCCGTCCCAACCCATTTTTACAAGATCGTCGTGGATGCCAACGATCGCAACCGGTTGCAAGCCTTGGCGTTCATGCTTCCGAATACCAAACTGAGCGGTCGGAGCTATAGCGAATTTCTCACCACAATTGATGGAATTGAAGCCGCCACCGGGCTGGATTTCCTTTCCGCCTTACCCGCGGCGGTACAGCAAGCAGTCGAGTCACAACCGGCGCCCAACATTTGGTGAGTTTTGCATTTTTGTGCAAAAGTTTGACGGCAATACCATACAATGAACCTCAAGTTTCAAGTTCCCGTGAATAACAAATATGTATTTTTATCTATATTATTATGAAAGGAAGGAGATATGCCCAAATTATTAGCGACAGCCGCAGCCGCTCTCATCGTGTCTTTGTTGTTAAATTGTGGTGAGCGCCAGGATAATTTAACCGTCCCGGAAGGCTACGACGCCGAGTTGTACCAACGCGCCGTTGAAATCGCACATTCCACCATTATCATTGACGGGCATGTGGATGTACCCTATCGTCTCAACGAAGAAATGGAGGACATTTCCGACTCGACAGCGAAAGGCGATTTCGATTATCCGCGCGCCCGATCAGGTGGGTTCGATGTCCCTTTTATGTCCATTTATATCCCAGCCGAATACCAAAAGACGCCGGGACTGTCAAAGCGACACGCCGAAAAACTGATCGCGATGATGGACAGCGTTATCATCGCGAACCCGGATAAGTTTGCTTTATCAGGAAATCCTGACGAAGTTCGAAAAAACTTCGGCAAAGGGCTGGTCTCGTTTTCATATGGCATGGAAAACGGTTCAGGCATCGAAGATGATTTAGCGAATGTCGAGCATTTCTATAACAAAGGCATTCGTTATATTACTCTCACTCATTCCAAGAAAAACCTCATCTGTGATTCCTCCTATGATCCAGAGAAAGGTTGGAACGGATTGAGCGACTTTGGAAGGCAAGTGGTGGCCGAAATGAACCGGTTGGGTATCATGGTGGATATTTCGCACGTGTCCGATTCCACGTTTTATCAGGTTTTGCGTCTCTCTCGAGTTCCCGTCGTGTGCTCACATTCGAGCTGCCGCGTATTTACGCCCGGCTGGGAGCGAAATGTCGATGACGACATGCTGAAAGCTCTGGCCAAAAATGGCGGTGTGATCCAAATAAACTTCGGCTCCGCTTTTCTCACTGCGGAAGCCAACGCCTATAGTAATCTGTATTACGGGCATCGCAGCGAATTCATGGCAACAAACTCAATTGCAGAAGCCGAGGATCCCCAGGTCACAGCAGAAATGGATAAATACCGGGAAGAGCATCCTTATCCTTACGCAAGTGTCGAGGACGTGGCGGATCATATCGACCATGTTGTGAAAATCGCCGGGATCGATCATGTCGGTTTGGGATCAGATTTCGACGGGGTCGGGGACAGTTTACCCACCGGCCTGAAATCTGTCGCAGATTATCCGAACATCGTGTATCATTTATTGCAGCGCGGCTACTCCGAAACGGATATTGAAAAAATTCTGAGTGGGAACGTGCTGCGGGTTTGGCAGGCAGTGACGGATTTTGCGAGCGCCAAAAGCGCGACTCTCTGATGGAATTAACCTTCCATCCATTAACCCGCGAACGCTGGCATGACTTTGAACGGCTCTTCGGCGAACGGGGCGCGTGCGGCGGCTGTTGGTGCATGTGGATGCGGCTAAAGCGCTCTGAGTTTGAGAAGCAAAAAGGTCACGGCAACAAGCACGCTATGCAGGCTCTGCCGGCCAGCCCCCGGGCATTTTAGCTTATAACCGGAACGAACCGGTCGGTTGGTGCTCGGTCGCTCCGCGAGAAGCTTTTTCGGTTTTGCAACGTTCGCGTATTCTCAAACCCGTGGATGAGCAGGCCGTTTGGTCGGTCGTGTGTTTCTTAATTGCAAAACCTTACCGTCGAACCGGAATGAGCGTCAAGTTGCTGCGGGCAGCCATTCAGTACGTCAAGAACCAGGGTGGGAAACTTATCGAGGGCTACCCGGTTGAGCCCAAAAAAGACTCCACGCCGGACGTGTTTGCTTGGCCGGGGCTCAGCGCCGCTTTTTTACAGGCCGGTTTTCAGGAAGTTACGCGCCGCTCCGAGACGCGGCCGATCATGCGCCGCGAGATCACATAGACAGACTTTCGGTATCTATTCAGGCATGAGAAGCATCGGAGTGCAAAACTTTAGTTTTGCACTGTTTCAATGAAAGCCGCAACGCTAAAGCGTTGCACTCCAAACCAAAGGCTGAATAATATAGTTACGACTTTCGCAAGGACTTGGAGGATGTGCCCGTTATGGATCACCTGCTGATCGATTTTGAGAATGTGCCCTGGGAAACGCCAGGGCCGGGTGTCCGCACCAAAAGCAAACAAGTCGCCGGCAAGCAACTGCGTTTGGTGGAATTTACCCGGGACTTTGTTGAGCCGGATTGGTGCGAAAAGGGTCACGTCGGTTATGTCTTAAAAGGTGAGCTGCACATCGACTTTGACGGGACTGTGCGCCACTACAAACCAGGCATGGGTTTGATCATACCCGCAGGCAAGAAATTCCGGCACAAAGCCAAGGTTTTAGGTGATTTCGTTCACTTGGTTTTGGTGGAGGATGTTTGATTGGAGCGGATGAGCGGAATCTGCTTTTCCGAATGACTCGTTGGCTGGTGTTGTGATTCCTCATTACCGTTGCAAACCCTGACAGGGTTAATTGGACGATCACAGCTATAATTTTGCCGTTCAGAACCCTGTCAGGGTTGATATGTTAAGAACCTGCGTAGCTAAACAAGCAGGCCCAAAGCAGACGAAAAAGAAAAATTAGTGATTGACCGAAAACTCAGAAACAAGCTCTAAGCCCCGTCCCCGGGGCGTCGTAATCACTTGTTTTTACAAAGCGTCAAACGCACCCGGGGACGGGTGCTTGAGCATCTTAGAGAGTTTTCGTTCAGAAACTAATCTAATTAGAGAGGGAAGACTACCACCCATGTTTCAACGAATCCTACCAAACTCATGAATCCGGACTCAAGAAAAATTCTCCTTATCTTCAATCCTTATGCAGCGCACGGCCGGGCAGCGCGGCTGCTTCCGGAGATCGAAACGTATTTCGGGCAAAAGAACATGACCGTTGAAACGCGCTTGACTCGATATCGGCAGCACGCCGTTGAGATCGTCGCCGGGGCCGATTTTAGCAAATACGATGCGTTGGCTGCCGCAGGCGGCGACGGTACTTTGTTTGAAATCGTCAACGGTTATTTTCAAAACACCAATCAAAAACGGCTTCCTATTGGGGTTTTACCCCTGGGAACAGGCAACTCGTTTGCCAAAGATCTGAACCTGGAGGCACATCAATGGCGGGAGGGGATTGATCTCATCCACTTGAACAGGCCAGCGCCGGTGGATGTCGCTCGCTGCAAGATGGATGAAGACGAATTTTATTTCATCAATATACTGGGACTCGGGTTTGTTACGGCAGTGCAGGAAATTTCAGATAAGCTGAAAGCGATTGGAAATTCAGCGTATCTTTTAGGCGTTCTCCTGAAAACATTTTTTTTGAAGACCTCTTCTGTGCAACTGGAGCTGGATGGCCGGATCATCGATGAGAACATATCCCTCATGGAAATTTCCAACACGCGTTATACCGGGCGCAATTTTCTTATGGCCCCGGCAGCCAAATTTAATGACGGCCTCTTGGATGTGACCGTGGGCAAGAGCATGTCCCGGCTCAGGCTTTTGTGGTTGTTTCCTAAAATTTTTAGCGGGACTCATGTTAACGCCAAGGAAGTCGAGGTATTCAAAGCAAAACGAATTCGTATCCGTTCCGCCGAAGTCATGAAGCTTGGACCGGATGGAGAAATTCACGGTTCTACGCCCGTGCAGATAGAATGCCTCCCTGGCGCCCTTCAGGTCTTTGTGTGATGAAAGTTCTCGTCTCTATTTGGCTGTGGTGCATTGGCCTGCTGTATTTCGGCTTCTTTCTGGTTGTCGGCCTGATGTGCACCTATCTTTTCTCACCCGCGACCTACGATCCCTGGATTAAGGCAATGATGCGCTTCCTGTTCACACTGCTGCGCTCGCCGGTTGTGCTCGAAGGCGACACGAATTTCGATTCCGGCGCCACCTACTTGTTCATGTCCAACCATGTCAGCCTGTTCGATTTGCCTCTGCTGGCCGGATACATTCCGGTCTTCTTCCGGGGGATTGAAGCGAGCTATCAATTTGACTGGCCGGTCTACGGCTGGTTTGTACGGCGCTACGGCAATATCGGCATCGAACGGGAAAGTATTCACAGCTCCATAACCAGCATTCGGCAAGCGGAAAGGATGCTCAAAAGCGGCGTCTCTCTGACCATTCTGCCGGAAGGCTACCGGTCTCTCGACGGACAATTGCGTCCGTTCAAGAAGCTGCCGTTTCATCTGGCGCAAAAAGCCGGCGTACCTATTGTGCCGATCGGGCTTTCCGGCATGACTTCATTGAAACGGAAGGGCCATTGGCTCATCCGGCCGACAAGGGTGAAAATTAAGTTTGGTGAGATCATCCCGGCAGAGATGGTGCACTCCCTTTCCAACGAAGAGTTGCGCGATCTGACCCGGGAGAGAATCCAAGATCTTATTGAAAGGGCTTGAGTTTTTAACCGGAAAACGTACGGCAAACGTCTCGTTTGCCTGTGAGAAGCTTTTTGTGCCGCTTCTCACCAGGTATTTTTTGTAGAAGCGTGAGCTTCATTTTGAGACGCAATCGGGACGATTGCGGTACGTCAGGCAAACGTCTCGGTTTGCCAGTGAAAAGCTTATTTTGCAGCCTCTCAGCCGCTATTTATTTGTAGGAATGGAAACTTCTTTTTGATGCGCAATCGGGACGATTGCGCTACGTACGGCAAACGTCTCGTTTGCCTGTGAGAAGC
>JBHHWX010000370.1:0-6340 GCA_046756745.1 bacterium
ACAATTGATTACGACGCCCCGAGGACGGGGCTTAGAGCTTATTTCTGAGTTTTCATTCCGACACTACTTAATTTAAGAATCTCTACCTACTTAATCAAGGTTATTTTTTTAAGGCAGCCTTTTCTAAAACACTTGTTTTCACTTGCTATTTGTGCCTGAAAATGTTAAAATGTTTTTTTGCCAGATAGTCTTTAAGATGAATTGTTAAACGGAGGCATCGTTAACGCGTGCGAATTATCATCATTGGCGCCGGAGAAGTCGGCTTGCATTTAGCGAATATTCTATCTAAAGAAAACCACGATGTGGTCATGATAGATCCATCCAAAGAAAAAATCAAGCGGGCGGATACCCATCTGGATATTTTAGCAATAGAAGGCAGTGGCACCAGCGTGCAGTCCCTTGACCGGGCGGGAATCAAGAATGCAGAGATGCTCATCGCTGTTTCTGCCCTGGATGAAGTGAATATCTTGGCCTGTATGCTTGCCGACAAGTTTGGTGTTCCGCGTAATATCGCCCGGGTACGAAACCAGGAGTATATGAATCCGGATTCCATTTTGCCCCCGAAACAACTCGGAATAGATTTAATCATCAACCCGGAGCTGGAGACGGCGCAAGAAATCGTCTGGTTGATTCGACGTGCAGCCGCCACAGATGTCATTGAATTTGCAAGTGGCGCGATTCAATTGATGGGATTGCGATTAGATTCCAACGCAAAAATTCTCGAGAGAAAATTACGTGATGTGAGCTATGATATTCCAAACCTCACATTTCGCACCGTCGCCATTTTTCGTAAAGGGCGTACCATCATTCCTACCGGAGAAGATTATTTTCATAAAGGAGATCAGATCTTCGTCGTTTCCAAAACCGAATCTATTCCCGAACTTTTGGACATCTGCGGTAAATCCGATGAACGCATTGAAAAAATTATGATTCACGGCGGCGGTAAAGTCGGGCGTTTGGTTGCAAAAGAGTTGGAGCGAGATAAAGGATTGGATATTCGTCTCATCGAGTCCAATAAATGGAAGTCGCAATTTGCCGCCGAACAACTGAAACGAACTCTTGTCATTCAGGGCGACAGCTCCGACGTCGATCTGCTTGCGTCTGAAGGACTCATCGATATGGATGCATTTGTCGCTGTTACCGATGACGAAGAATCAAACATCATTACCTCTTTGTTTGCACATCATTTAGGGGTGAAGAGGACGATAACCATGGTCGCGCAATCGACGTATATTCCTTTAATGAGCTCCATAGGACTCGATGCCGCCGTTGACAAGAGAATTATTACGGCAAATGCCATTGCTCGTTTTATTCACAGGGGTGAAGTCGTTTCTGTGGCCAGGTTGCGCGGAGTGGACGCTGAGGCGATTGAGCTTGTGGCACAGCACAAATCAAAAATTATCAAAAAACCTTTAAAAGATTTGAACTTTCCCGATGGCGCCATCATTGGCGCCGTGACCCGAAGCGGAAATGTGTTTGTGCCCGTGGGCAATACAATGATTCAGGCTGATGATAAAGTTGTTGTTTTTACGTTACCTAAATCAGTTGCAAACGTCGAAAAAATGTTTGGATAATGAACTTTCGAACGGTTTTCCGGGTTTTGGGTGCACTGTTAGTTGTTTCGGGCCTGACACTCATTCTTCCAATTGCCTTTTCACTTTACTATCACGACAGTGATCTCTCTGCGCTGTTGATTTCTTTGGGTGCCATGCTTATCGCTGGCGCAGCGCTCTGGGTATCTTCTCCGTCACAGCAGGAATTAGGAATTCGGGAAGGTTTTGCTATTGTAACTTTCGGCTGGACCCTGCTTGCACTTTTTGGAACGCTGCCATACCTCTTATGCGACGCCCATCTCTCTTTTACCGACGCGTTTTTTGAAACGATTTCCGGGTTTACAACAACCGGGGCGACGATTTTAAATGATGTCGAAGGGCTGAGTCATGGCGTACTCATGTGGCGCAGCCTGACGCATTGGCTTGGAGGCATGGGGATCATTTTGTTATCCTTAGCGATTCTGCCTATGTTGGGGATCGGCGGGATGCAGCTTTTTAAAGCAGAAGTGCCCGGGCCTTCGGTTGATAAAATCACTCCACGTATTCAGGATACGGCAAAAGCTCTTTGGGGAGTGTATGCCCTTATCAGCCTTATCGAAACGGTCTTGCTAAAGATGGGCGGGATGAGTGTATTTGATGCCTTGTGCCACACTTTTGGCATCGTGGCCACGGGCGGATTTTCCACGAAAAACATTGGAATAGCTCATTTCAACAGCGCCTATATCGAGTGGGTCATCACTTTTTTTATGATTTTGGCCGGTACGAACTTTGCGCTTCATTACCGTGTCCTTAAAGGCCGCTTTCGAGAATATATGCGCAATAGCGAATTTCGCTTTTATTGCGGAGTCATCGTAACAGCCGCACTGGTCATGTTCCTCGATCTTTTTTTCTTTCAAAATAGTAGCGGTGGAGAGTCCGCTCGCAAATCCGTATTTCAAGTCGTGTCCCTTTTAACAACCACTGGCTTTCATTCTGCCGATTATGAGACTTGGTCGACCACCTCGCAGTTACTTTTGGTCATGCTTATGTTTTTCGGGGGATGCGCCGGTTCTACCGGCGGGGGAATAAAAATCGTACGTATTTATGTCATGATCAAGTATGGCATTTCACAATTCAAGAAACTGCTTCATCCAAATGCCGTGATACCTATTCGGTTGAACAATCGTACGGTGCCGCCTGAAGCGGTTATGGAAGTCTTGGGGTTTTTACTCTTGTATTTATCGGTTTTTGCGGTTGCTTCATTTGTGATGAGTTTGTTAGGTTTAGACTTAGTGACGGCAGTCAGTACGGTTATTTCTACCTTGGGAAACATCGGGCCGGGTATCGGTAACATCGGACCAACCGAAAATTATGCTCAGATCCCATCGGTTGGAAAGTGGATACTTAGTTTTTTAATGCTCACAGGAAGACTGGAAGTTTATACTGTGCTGATTGTTTTCAATCGTTACTTTTGGGCAAAATAGTTAAGTTAGCAACCAACTGAAACGGTAACTATTCCGCCATTGGTATCGGAGTGCAACGCTTTAGCGTTGCAGCTTTCATTGAAACAGTGCAAAACTAAAGTTTTGCATTCCGACGCTTCTCAAGCTGAGTAGTTACCTGAAACGCAACAAAAAGTGGTGAATAAACTGAAAATACACATCCTGATCCTGATCGTTTTCACGGCGAGTGTTTTGACCGCTTATACCCAAGAGACCAACCACAAAGATAGTCGCGCACTTGTCATTGGTGAGTTAGTGGGCCGGGTGGATATTCGTGAAATGCACATCAAGACACGACTTGGACGGTTTCCTGTATTCGGCGGCGGCAGCGCCAAACCTTTTCGAGTCACACGGCAAACCGAAACGGAGCTCGAAATGAGATTCTCTTCAGTTGGTTTCGATCCGAAAAATCCGAATAGACTCATTTATAAATTTTATGAAACAGAGCGTGCCTTACTTTCTGCCTTAATCTTAGATAAGGTGGACTATGCAATTTTAGAAAGCGAGAAGTCCGCCTTGGAGGTTGAGAAGTCGAATCCACATTTTCTGCCTCTGCCAACGCTTCCTCTGCCAAATACGGTAAAGTTAATTTGTTATAATCATCGCAACTCGATACTAACATCGAAAAAGGTCCGCGCTGCGTTGGCTTACGCTATCGATAAAAATCATATTATAAAAAAAATCTTGGGTGCAAAAGCAAATCCCGCCTACGGCCCTTTTGATGAGACCTCGCGGTACTATAATTCCGGCATGACGCCTTACCGCCACCGTCCGAAAAAGGCCATTCAACTTCTCAAAGAAGCCGGGTGGCGCGACACAAACGGCGACAAGATATTGGATAAAAACAACACACCGTTTCGCATCGATTTTTACTATCGAAGGGGCATCGGTCTTGATGAAGAAATTACCCGAAGAATCAAAATTAATTTAATCGGCGTGGGCGTGGAAATAAATCCGAAACCGATGACTCAGAGTAAAATTAACGATGCCTTGCGCACCGGAGATTTTGACGCCATTTTGCTTGAATACACTTTTGAAGACAATCTGCGAAGTTTAGAGGAGTTTTTTTCCGTCAACGGAACAAAAAATTATATGACCTACCGGAACGAAGTCATAGAAAAGCTTCTGAAACTTTACAAGCGAACGGATGATCATAATCGAAGGATGACGCTGATCAAGAGCATGCAAGGGGAAATAAACCGGGACCAGCCTGTCAATTTCCTTTACTTCAGGTGGTGGACCATCAATTTGATAAACCGCGATAAGTTTGGTAATTATCGGGATCTTGAAATTATCAAAGGGAGTATCCGCCCGTTTGACGAATGGATTTTAAAGATTCAAAACGACCATTAGAGATGACCATCCCCGGAAATAAAATCAAAATCCGGCACCGTCTTTTAACGCGTTTACTTGTCTCGCACATTTTGATCGCTTCCTTGCCGCTTTTTTTTACCGGCAAGGTGTTAGTGGATTCGGCAAAAGATTCGATCGAACAAACGGTTCTCGAAAGGAATTTTGAGCTCACGAAGCGGGCTACGCAGCTCATAGCGCAAAAGGTAGATATCGCCAAAGAGGTGATTCGAAACCAAGCTAACAATCCCGCGATCTACGAGCTCAACAAAAGCTCGTTAGACCTGGCCATCCAGACCATGGTGAGTGAGTTCGATCTTTTTAGCAAAATTATGATCCTGGACACGTTAAGCAAGGTTGTCGCGACCACGTCGTTTGAGCAAGGAAATCGCGCCTTCGTGAGCAGCGATGGAATCGTTTCGAATGTACTTCAGGGATTGGGATATCAATCCGAAGTTTATCTTTCTCGAGAAAATTTACCGATGCTGGACGTCGTCGAACCTTTAGAGCAGTTTGGCGAAGTGGTTGGAGTTTTGTTTGCCGTCGTGGACTTGAAGGCCATGTGGGATTTAGTTTTAGAAAGTGTTATCGGAGAGCGGGGTGAAGCCTTTGTTTTCGATAGGAGAGGGGTTTTCATCGCGCACTCGGACCGCAAAAATGTATATTTGAAAAATCAATTCACCAATCAGAGAATCGTTGATGAGATTAATCAGGGAAGGAACGGTCGTCTCATTTATCAGACCGATGAAAAAGTCGAAATGGTTGCGGCATATGCTCCAATAGGTGATTACGGTTGGGGTTTTATGATTCAGCAGCCAACATCCGAGGCATTCGCTCAAGCCGAAAGCATGCGCTTACGGATTTTCCAATTTATGTTTGGAACCATTTTTCTCGCTTCTCTCTTGGCCTACATATACACCAGATGGATGGTAATCCCGGTCGACCATTTGGTTTCAGGTATGGATCGATTTTCCAAAGGAGAGTTGAATCTTCGAATTGAAAGAGCCACCAACGATGAGATCGGCGCCCTGGCAGAAAATTTCAACGAAATGGCAGAGCGCATTTCAGAATACCAAAATACCGTTAAACGAACGGAGCGGTTGGAAACCTTGGGGAAATTAGCTGCGGTTCTTTCACACGAGATTAGAAATCCCCTGAATTCTATGGTCATCAATATGCAAATATTGCGGCGGGAATCTTCCAAAGAAGTGGTGAATCGAGAGAGAGTGGACAATTTCTACAAAATCCTGGAATCCGAGATCGAAAGAGTTGATCAGTTGGTTAAAGATTTCTTGCTGATTGCCCGGCCCCTGAGTCTGCAAAAAAGCCAGGTGGCGCTTAATGAGATTCTCGATGAAGTCATTACCATGCGCGTTGCGGAATCGCTGAAAAAGGGAGTGCGTATTGAACGTGATTATGACAAGATACCTTTTTATGCAAATGTTGACGAAGCGAAGATCAAGCAGGTCTTTCTCAACCTGATCATCAATGCTTTGCAAGCCATGCCCGGCGGAGGGAAATTGGTTATAGGTATAAGTAAAACCGGCGAAAAAGCAAAACTCAATAAAAAATCCAGTGAAAGGCCGGTTTGTATCACGTTTAAAGATACCGGGACCGGCATCAAAAAAGAGAACTTGAACAAGATTTTTGATTTTTATTATTCTACCAAGAAAGATGGTTCCGGTTTAGGGCTGGCTATCGTACAACAGATTGTCGAAGAACATCAGGGCAGTATTAAAGTCGAAAGCAAACTCTCGGGCGGCACCACTGTCACTTTGTGTTTACCACAGTACTGATGATCCGGCGAGGATAATTAGTGTCGGAACGAAAACTATTAACATAGCTGTCATTGCGAGGCGTTTTTTGCCGAAGCAATCTCATGCCGTGCCTAATAAGGAGATTGCTTCGCTGAGAAACGCTCGCAAAGACATCAAAAACAAGTTTTCGTTCAGACAC
>JBHHWX010000371.1:0-6330 GCA_046756745.1 bacterium
GAATGACTTGTGCCCCCAACCGAAATGACTTCGTCTGGCACTAACAAGGTTACTTGGTTTGAAAAGGTCGTCTTCTTAATTAATCAAACAAAACAGGTAGCTTTGTTTTCTCACGTGGATAGTATTGACGAAGTATGTAGGACTTTCCTAAAACAAGAAACCGCAGACGAAGAAAAAATAACCTTCCAAGCCCAGGATTGTTAAGCAATTTGGTAAATCAGAGGTCTATAACGCGGCTCAGGAATCAGCTTTTTCTCGGAGCGAGCGACTTCAAGCCAGGCTTCCTTTGCCTTGAGCACTTCATTCAGGGCTTCTTCAGAGGAGAATCGTCATGGGCACAATTCCCATGGCTTCCGGTTTACTTGAGGGACTATTTTTTTACCAAAGGCATCCGTATTTATTAACAGGTGTTCAAAAGTGGTTCGTTTCTGTAAATCAAGTTGATGACAGAAAGACCGGACGCTCATTAGCGCTTAGCGATGCAGTAAAGATATTTGTTGCCCCGCAGGTAGATTTCCTTGCCAACAATCGCGGGCGAGGCGTCGAAACCGTCTTCCAAAGTATTGGTTGCTAAGACTTCCGGCTCGGGACCGTGTTTTACGACCACAGCAGTCCCGTTTCTCCCGACAAAGTAGACGCGATTTTGGGCCGCAACTGGCGAGGCATAGACGCCTTGAATACCTTCGAGCCGCTGTTTGTTGTAATACGCTTCGCCGGTTTTGGCATTGAAACAAGAAAGTATCTGAGTGTTGACTTTCAAAAAATAGAGACTGTCTTTGTAGAGAAGAGGTGAGGGTGTATACGGCGTATCCCGGTCGTGTTTCCAAACGAGTGCGTTTGAGTCTGTGATATCTCCTTTTGCATCAGCAAGGCGAATGGCCAGCAACGAGCTGCCGCGAAAGCCGCTGGTAACGTAGACAATGCCATCGGCGTACACCGGCGACGGAATCGCATTGCGGGTCATCCCGCCACATTCCCAAATAACTTTCCCTGTCGCCAAGTCGTAACTGCGGATACGTTTGGTCGCGCTGACGATGACCTGCTGCTTGCCATCATGCTCAACGACAATTGGCGTCGACCAAGAAGTCCCTTCATCCCGGTCTACTTTCCAAAATTCCTTGCCGGTATTTTTGTCGAGTGCAGTGATGAACGACTGGTTTTCGTGATCCCAATTAATGACGATTTTGTCGCCGTAAAGCGCAGGCGAGCTGCCTTCACCAAAGCCAAGCTTGATCTGCATATCTCCAAGATCTTTTTGCCATTGGAGGTTTCCCTGCATATCATAACAGTAGAGACCGCGCGAGCCGAAAAAAGCGAAAGCATGTTTGCCGTCGGTGAGTCCTGAATTAGAGGCCCAAGATCCCGTATTATGTGTGCCTTCATGGGGAAGTTCTTCACGCGAAGTTCGCTGCCACACAATTTTACCGTCCTGACGATTGATCGCCAGAATAGTGAATTTGAGTACCTGTTTTGGCTGGATGCCACGCATCCACCCCCCGCGTCTTCTTCGACGTCCTGGTCGATTTTGTTGGGATTGTTCTTGTTGCGCCACAGGTTTTTCAACGACTTTATCGGTCTCTATCGCCGTCAAAACGAAAACGAGATCGCCCCAAACTATCGGCGTGGCGTGGCCTTTACCGGGAATCTCGATTTTCCATTTTATGTTTTGGCTCTCGCTCCATTCTACCGGCGGATTGCCGTAAGGCGCAACGCCATTGGCATGCGGACCGCGCCACTGCGGCCAATTCTTTTCAAAGTCGTCGGGAAGCTCAGCGCTCATCACCACGAGCGGAAGCAAGAAAGCAAATGCGAAAACGACAGGATTTTTTTTCATTGCAGGTTCCTCCTAACCCGGCAGAGCCGGAACCAAAAAAACAAAATGATTAAAGACCAATCTGTCTGTAGAGCAATTCATAGTGACAGGACTAAAAATAGATTTTCCGACCGCGTTTTTAGAAGCCTGGCCGAAGAGGTTCTTAGCGAAGGCGTCCCGCCGAGCGTTTTCTACTCAGAGCGAAGTCGAAGGACGCCTTCGGGCAAGTGAGTTTGGACTTTTCGGCCAAGTTCAAAACAAATAAAGTCAAAATAATGAATAGGCAAAAGAATGATTCGGCAGAATGATATTTTACAGCACTTCAAATGTCAAAGTAGCCCAAATGGATTCATAATCAGCTCCTTCTTCATCGACTTTCTGCATGTGAATGATCCGGATATACCAGCGTCCGGATTCTTCCAGCACGAATTTGGCGACGCCGTTTTTATCGGTTCGGGTCTGTACCGCTTCGCGATGATCGGCTTCTTCCTTACCTGCGTGCTCACCTCTATTACGATGTTCGCGTTCTTCCTTATGTTCATGGAAACTTTCATAACTGGCATAGATGAGCTGATTGGCGACGGGTTGGCTATCCTTTAAAATCAATACCTGCATGGTATCGCCCTGGCGCAAATCGTATGGATTTTGCAGGGGTACCAGCTCGAGCGGGTATCCCAATCGAACTGAAAATCCTGCGGAACGTTTTTCACCAACCTGGAAAATCGCTTTCACATGTTTGGAGTAACGCTCACGGGCATCTTTTCCCAGCTCATTTTGTTTGTTACGTAAGGCGAGAATATCCAAAACGCCGTCGTGTTCCAGATACTCGTTAAAATTCTGGGCAGACAGTTCGATCATTCTCGCTGCCGTCGAAGTTCCAACCACGTAGGTGCCAGGATCGCCGGTCTCGAAGTCGAGAACGGTCCGCATGTCGACATCTCTCCACTGTGACGTATCCGGATGAGTCTTTTCGTGCTCAGGACCAGCGATGGTAACATCTATCATGCGGTCGCGCGTTATGGCGTTTTCGCTCCTTTCAAACGTACCGTTGAGCAGCGAAATGGAGGCGGCTGCTTTGGGCTTCAGAAAAAAAGTACCGAGCTTTAAGAACATATCATGAGCATGAAAGGCGCTAACCCAGAAAAGGATCGTGGAAACGGTTAACATGACTTTCTTCATAATTCCTCCTAAACAGGCTATTGCGTAACCTTCTCTCTCACCACCACATCGTAAACCGTGGGAATCACCACCAATGTCAATAAGGTGCCGATCAGCAATCCGCCGATGACGGTGACGGCCATGGGCGAGCGCAGCTCCGCGCCTTCGCCGAATCCCAGCGCCATGGGCAAAAGACCAAGCACCGTGGTAAGGGTGGTCATGAGAATGGGCCGCAAACGCACCTGGCCGGCCTGTTTGATGGCCTCGCGTTTGGCCAGGCCTTGTTTTCGCAACCGGTTGATGAAGTCGACCAAGACGATGGCGTTGTTGACGACGATGCCGGCCAGCATGATCAGTCCGATGAGCACGACCACGCTGATGGGCGTGCGGGTTATGAGAATCGTGAGCGCCACACCGATAATAGCAAAGGGTAGGGTGAACATGATGATAAACGGCTGCACCAGCGACTCGAATTGTGACGCCATGACCAAATACACCAGAAATATCGCCAGAGCGATCGCCAGTTTCATGCTGTCGAACGAGGTGACCATCTCGCGCTGCTGACCGCCGGTGCGCACCCGGAAATCCGGAGGGAGCTGCAGGCGGTTGATGATTTCTTGAATGTCCGCGGATACGCTGCCAAGATCGCGGCCTTTGAGATTAGCCGTTACCAGAGCGACCCGCTCTTGGTCGATACGGCGTATTTCGCTCGGACCGCGTTCCAATTTAATGTCGGCGACCGTGGACAATGGAATGGGCACGGCACCGGACGGATTGACCACCAGCCGCCGCAAATCCTCGACGTTGTTGCGATCTTCTTCGCGCGCGCGCACCCGGATATCGACTTTGCGATCTTGGCGATTGAGCTCGGTTGAAACCTCCCCCATGACTTTGTTGCGCACAATATTGCCAATAGTGGCGATGTCCAGGCCGACCTGAGCGACGCGGCGGCGGTTGAAGACAATCTGCACTTCCGGATTTCCACCCTCGGTGCTGGCTTTTACGTCGCGCAAGCCCGGAATCTTTCGCATCTCTTGCGCCAAAGTCAGGCTTAGCCGCTCCAATTCTTGCAAATTGTACCCCCGCACTTCCACTTCCACCGGGGTTCGAAAGCTGAAAAGGCTGGGCCGAGAAATTTTATATTCGAGACCGGGGAAAGCTGCAAATCGCGCGCGCAGGTCATCCATCACTCGTTGTTCGGCAGCGCGGTCCTGGCGATTTTCCAACCGGACATGCAATTGTCCGAGATTTTCGCGCAGCTCGGTAGCGGCGAAGCCCATCTGGGCCGCAGTACCGGAAACAGCGTACACGCTGCTAATACCGGGCACGTCTTGTGCAAGCGACGCCAGGTCCGCGACCACCTTTTCGGTTTCCTCCAGCGGTGAGCCGATGGGTAACTGAATGTCCACAAAGAACTCGCCCTGGCTCATCTCCGGAATGAGCTCCGTGCCAATGAGGGTGAAACTGGCCAGCGACAAAATAAATAGCAGCAGCGTGCCCCCGAGAAATTTTAAGCGGTGCTGTAAAACCCGGTTTAATAATCCGGGATACATCTCGATCAAATGTTTCAATACCCGGTCGAAGACGGCATAAATTGGCCCCAGAATCCGGTTTAACAGCTTGCCGATGGCAGAAAAAACGCCCTGGATTCCGTTCCAAAGAAATGCCGGTGTTTGCACAAAAATGCGGTCTATAAGCTCACTCACTTTTTTTGTCTTCGATGAACCGGATGAGGAAACCGGCGGCGCCTCAGGTTGAAATTGTCGAGAAGATAACATCGGAATCAGCGTGAGCGCCGCGATTAACGACGCCAGCAACGAGAAGGTGACGGTGAGCGCCTGATCGTTGAACAACTGCCCGGCGATGCCTTCCACAAAAATGATCGGCACAAACACACAAACCGTCGTCAGAGTTGAGGCGATGACCGCTTGCCCGACTTCGGTCGTTCCTTTGTCGGCTGCTTCCGCTTGCGAGTGGTCACGCTTGCGATAGCGGTCGATGGATTCGAGTACCACGATGGCGTTATCCACCAACATGCCGACGCCTAACGCCAGCCCGCCTAAGGACATGATATTGAGCGATACGTCGGCCATATACATGAAAAAGAAGGTGACCACGATTGAAATAGGGATGGTCAGACCGATGATGACCGTGCTCTTCACGCTGCGAAGAAACAAGTAAAGCATGAGAATAGCCAAAAGGCCGCCCCAAATGGCCGTCTTCAAAACTTCGTCCACCGAGCTTTGAATAAAGAGCGACTGGTCGTTCACGATGGTCATGTTTAGCGGCACGTTGTATTGCCGGAATTCCTGCATCACGCTTTCCAAACGCTCTTTGACTGTTTGCGCCACGGTCACCGTGTTCTTGTCCGCTTCTTTGTAGATGGCGATTTCCACAGATTCTTGGCCGTTGAGATGGGTAATCACTTTCCGTTCTTTGTGCCCCTTGCGGATTTCAGCGACATCTGCGAGGAGTATTGGCGCTTGCTCGCGCATACCGACCACGATGTCCCGCATCTCATCGACGGTTTTGAATTCATTCAATGTGCGCACCAGAAACTCGGCTTCGCCGTCTTTGAGCGTACCGCCGGTGAGGTTGACGTTTTCCTGAGCCATGCGCTGGGACACCTGCGTAATCGGAATGCCCAGGCTGGCCAAACGCCCCTCATGGATATTGATTTGGATTTCCTCCTCCAGCCCGCCGGACACTTGCACCGATGCCACGCCATCTAAGGACTCCAATTCCTGCTTGATGCGCTCTTCGGCAAACAATCGCAAGGCGATCAGGCTTTCTTCGCCGGCCAGACCGATGCGCATAATCGGATCCAATGAGGGATCGAAGCGAAGCAGAATCGGCGGTTCTGCACCGGTGGGCAGTACGAGCATATCCAGCTTTTCCCGCACCTCCAGCGAGGCAAAATCCATGTCCGTACCCCAGTCGAACTCCAGGATGACGTCGGACATGCCCGGACGCGAAATAGAGCTGGTGCGTACCACGCCGGAGATCACCCCAACCGCCTCTTCCACCGGTTTGGAAATGAGATTCTCTACTTCTCCGGGAGCGGTGCCGGCGTATTCGGTGCGAATGGTCAAAGTTGGATAGGAAATATCCGGCAGCAGATTGATCGGCAGGCGGTCAAATGCCACAACCCCAAAAACGATTCCCGCCAATATGAACATGAGTACGGTAACCGGACGATTTATTGAGAATTTGACGATTTTCATATGTGATTTACCCTTTCTTCAAATAGCCAACCTTTACACTTAGCGAAGTTGACTCGCCAAGCGACCACCACTTAGCGACGGCGTCCCACCGAGCGTTTCAAAACAGCCAACTTTTACACTTAGCGAAGGCGTCCC
>JBHHWX010000372.1:0-6273 GCA_046756745.1 bacterium
TTAAATGTTTGGTGTAAGCGTAGGCGCTGTCCGCATTGAAGCTTTCAGTTTGGGCTGATAAAAGTGTTGGCAGGCAAATAAGTAAGGTAACTAAACTTCTCTTGAGTCTGTGCATGACTCTCTCCCTCCGAAAAAATTTAACTCAATGATAATGTTAATGGGCAGGAAAAATCAACCAATCATGAATTACTTACAGAAGATTCAGGTGATTCTTTTGTGGCTAAATTGATTTAATTTAGTCCGGTCGAGCTGAATGCATCAAGCCATTACTTTCAAGTCTGGCTGTTGCAAATGCGGAATGTTCCGCACTCCGATCTGAGTGGTGCCTAATTCTCCTTCTCCAGGAGCTGGGCGAACCTCGGGTGATCCCGCAGCGGTTCCCAAAGTGGGTCGACCCCTAAGAACGGCGCAGAGAGAATACCAGGAACGGAGAGAAGGAATTCGAGCTGTTCGATAGCGGCATCGTAATCGCCCACTAACATGTATGTCCAGGCCAAATTTTCGGCAAATGCTCTCCCCCAAACTGCGTTTTTTGAGACCGGCAGCATCTGCTCAGCTAGCTTACCTTCCCGAATCGCTTCTCCTTTGCGCCCTAATCCCGCATAGGCGATCCCTAATTGACTGTGGTAGCGAGCCTCATCGGGCCACATTTTGATTTTTTTCTCCAATATGACACGCGCTGTGTCATAAAAAGAGTGACTCAGGTTCAATTTCCCCTTTCGGCCATGTAGCTCAGCCTTGGAGAGATAGTAGGACATCGTGTCTGGACCAAAAAATTTCAGTGTGTGCCAGTCGTTTAAACTTTCATGGTCATCTTGCAGTATTCTGATTATCCACCATGGTTTATGATCGCTGACATTTGGCAGGGCCCAGTCCGAGGGTTTGTGGACCATACCATCTTTCAAAACCTCCCAGGCCGTCTGCTTGTCACCCTTCCAGCTAATGTGGACAAGGGCCTTGCAGGGGTACATTCCGAAGTTTTCCGGCCGCCTTGATAGAGCCTCGTCGAAATAATGAATCGCCTGGGGATAGTCACGCAAAAGTCTGTGGTTCCAAGCAAGACTATTGTAAACGTTTGCCTTGTTAGGATTAAGCCTTAGTGCTTGTTTCAGCGTTTCGATGGCCATTCCAATTCTGCCTTGCGGCCGATACACGGAAGCGATCTTTTGCAGAGCAATAGTATTGTCAGGGTGATTCTTCTTTACAAACTGGAATTCTTTCAAAGCCTTTTTGTAATCTGCTCTTCCTCGATAATAATAGCTCCCTAAGGTCAGGTGTGCGGACGGTAAATCGGGCTCAAGCTGCAGAGCCATATCAACGGCCTTTTTTGCTTTGGCGAGTCGCTCCTCAGTGCGGTCATGAAAGGATGTATACATACCTAGGTGAACGTACGAAATAATAATATAAGGATGCGCGAAGTTGGAATCCAACTCAATCGCTTTCTCAGACGTTTGCTTCGCAAGTTGCAATTTGCCCCTCATGAGGTAGTCGTTTGCACGGAGCCAATAGTCATACGCTTGCAAATTTTGAGTTTTAATGGTTTCCGCTGAAGCTTGCTCAAGTTCGGGCAGGGAAATATCCAAGGCCGTGGCCACGCGTTTCACGATATCCGACTGGATCGTGAAGATATCTTCCAAATCATTTTGATAGACTTGCGACCACACGTTTGTTGCATCCTTAACCCTTATGAGTTCCGGCGTGACGCGCACAAGGGTTGCACGTTCGGATAAGCGCTGCCAATCAACCGTTCCCTTCAGGAGATAATCGATGCTTAGTTCCTCACCAATCTGCTGAATCGTTTTGTTGGTGTTCCGATATTTGATAGAGTTTGAACTTGCTGCGACACCAATGCCTTTAATATTAGCGAGGCGCGCCGTGACTTCCTCGGTGAGGCCGTCGGCGAAATAGTCTTCCTCCTTCGGGCCCAGGTTCTCGAATGGCAAAACCGCCAACTTGGCTTCCACAGAAATGGGGTTAGTTTTGTCAGGAGAAAGAAAGCGAAAGGATATCCCGATGACCAGTGCCGCTCCAACGGCCATCCCTGCCAACCAGGTCCACCGCGAAGATGGCTTAGCTTTCTCCGCAGACCTCGATGTGGAACTCGAATCAGTCAGAGACCGCTTAAGATCAAGAAGATCTGCCGCCACCTCTTCGGCACTTTGATAGCGCACAGCTAAATCCTTCTCAAGGCATTTGTTGACGATCCTCGCGAACTCGATCGGCAGGGCAGGCCTAAAGCTGGTTACCGGCTCCGGCTCGTTATTAATGATCGCGTACAACACCGACTGCTCATATTCACTTCGAAATGGATGGCAACCGGTCAGCATTTCATAAAGCACCAACCCAAAAGAAAACAGGTCGCAGCGTTGATCGATTTCCTCGCCCCGGGCTTGTTCCGGAGACATATACTCCACCGATCTAAAAGACGAACCGACGCTTGTGAACAGCGGCTGATCGGCTAATTTAGCCAGACCAAAATCTACAATTTTAACCTCACCCCTGTTCGTTACAATGATGTTGGCGGGTTTGATATCCCGATGGATGATACCGGCCTCAGAGGCTCTTGCCAAACCCTGAAGGATTTGGGTAGCAATATCCACTGCTGCTTCCTGCTTCAAAGGGCCGAGCTCAATTTTATTCCTGAGCGTTTCTCCCCTGTAATAGGCCATGGCGATGAACATCTGGCCGTCTTCATGCTCACTGACTTCGTGGATGATACAGATGTTGGCGTGATCAAGCTTGGAAGCAGCTTGCGCTTCGCGGATAAAACGCTCTTTCGCCTTACGGTCACTGGTGAGCTCCGGCGGCAAGAACTTGAGCGCAACTTGGCGTTTGAGCGTGGTATCTTCAGCTCTATAGACCACGCCCATGCCGCCTTCGCCGAGTTTTTCCAGAATTCTGTAATGAGAGATGGTTTCGCCGATCACAGGTGCGCTCCCCCTGCTCGTAAATGAGGCAGCAGGGTTGTTCATTCGAGACGCGAAATTGCGTCCTATATTTATCCGTCGGTGGTCTAATAATAGGTTGGTAACTACAATTAAAATAGACAAATTCATCCGAAATGTCAAGACAAACTTGCCTGATCTTGACTTTGGAACCAGAAATGCTTAACATAAAATTCCCATAATCCCCATATAGTTCCATATTTGGGATTTGGGATTTTGGATTTGTTTAATTTAGAATTTTTCTCTGTTTGCCATGCCCGATTTATCTCCACTCATCGACCTGGCCTCTATTCTGAATCGACAGACCGACTTCGATGAAATTCTACGATTGGTAAGTCATCGATCGGCGGACATCCTGCAGGCTGATGCCGCACTGATTATGATGATCAATCCCGCTACACAACAAACGACCAAAACTGTGATTCGGCAAGGCAGCGAAGTAAAAAGTCGAAGGTTTCATGCAGTGCAGGAACAAATTACCGGCTGGATGCTGGAAAGCAATCGGCCCTTGATTTGCGCTGACATTGGAACGGACCCGCGATTTACCATTAGCAACAAAGAGGAGTTGCCTTTTAGATCAGCCATCGCGTCTTTGTTAATTACTGAAAACGCTGTCTTAGGGTCGATCATTGTCCTCAACAGCGAACATTCACTTGAATTTACGGCCGATGATCTGTCTATGCTGGAAAAAGTTACGATTATCGTAGCGCCCTATTTGCGCAATATCGAAAAAATAAAGGAGTTTTTCTCCCCAAATATTTCCGAAAACGCGCTTTTAAAAAAATACGCCGATGTTGGTTTAATCGGAACCAGCAGAAAATTTGTTGAGTTGTTGCAAGCCATAGAAGCCGCCGCCCGCTGTGATGTGCGCGTCGTGCTTGAAGGCGAAAGCGGCACAGGAAAGGAACTGATTGCCCGAGCAATACATCGGTTTAGTAATAGAAATGGAAACGCGTTTGTAACTGTGGATTGCGGCGCGATCCCCGAACACTTGATAGAAAGCGAGCTGTTCGGGCACAAAAAGGGCGCCTTCACCGGAGCGCTGCAAGATCGCAAAGGTTTGATTGAAGAGGCCACTCTGGGCACGCTCTTTATCGACGAAATTGCCAGCCTGCCGCTGGAGATGCAGTCGAAGTTTATGCGCTTTCTCCAGGAAGGCGAAGTGCGCCCGTTGGGGTCGAATACGCAGAGAAAAGTAGATGTGCGCATCGTGTCGGCATCGAGCCAATCTCTCCGCAAACTGGTTGAGGCAGGAAAATTTCGAGAAGACCTGTTTTTTCGCCTGCACGTTTACCCCATATATGCGCCATCTCTTCGAGAGCGCAAAAAGGACATTGTGCTATTAGCCAATCATTTTCTCGCTAAGTTCTCAAAACGCCAAAACAAGAAGGTATACGCTTTCTGCCCGGACATCCTTAACTACTTCCGGCAAAGGGCCTGGCAGGGGAACATCCGCGAGCTTGAGAATTTTGTAGAACGTCTGATCACAGTTGCACCTGTGCAAGCCGAAGCCTTTCTCCTGAAGATGCTCCCGGATGACCTTCGAAAAGATTTCGAAAAGGTCATCCAAGCAAAAGAATACTCTCTGGACGACAGGCCTCTGGCTGAAAGTGTTGCAGAATTTGAAGAAAAGCTCATACGTCAAGCCTTGGCCGAAAACACCTGGAATCAGTCGCAAGCGGCCCGCATGCTCAATATTTCTGAGCATACACTTCGCTACAAAATGAAAAAGTTGAAGATCGTTAAGCCGTAGTACTCGACAAAATCTATTTTTTCCCACTCAGAGTTTAGAAAATTTGTCGAATGTAACTCGTTGATAAACAACCTTCCAGATAACTCGACAAAATCTCTACTCTATTTTTCACTGCTTCAGCCGCACAGAGAAAAGACCTGTTCCTCTCCCAACCTCTAATTAAATAAGCAATTAGTCTCACCTCAGTTGGCATCCACTCTCTGGCACGCAATTTGAAAATAGACTAATAAGTCCGAATTCAAACCAGAGGAGGTGAAGGCATGAAAAGAGACAAACTCTTAGTCGTTTTTGTTCTGGTTTTTCTTGTAGCTGCGACGGCTTGTTTCCCTCAGCAAGATTTCTGGGAGCAAACCGCCGCCCGGCCAGGGGTAGAAATATTGTCCCTTGCTCTCAACTCAAACGGAGATATTTTTGCTGGTACCTATGATGGTGGCGTTTTTCGGTCAACAGACGCAGGAACGAATTGGGAGCAAAAAAATAGCGGGCTTACCAACCTGAGAGTATGGGCAATCGTCACGAATTCATCAGGCGATCTTTTTGTCGGCACCAGCGAATCTAAGGTGTTTCGCTCAGTAGATAATGGTGACAATTGGAACCAGGTCTTTGTTGATAAGCAGTTTTCTACTTCCGTAGATCTTGCCATCAATTCTGATGGGATTATTTTTGCAGGCTATCTCGGCCTTGTTCGCTCTCAGGATAACGGCGATAATTGGACAGCGATTAACACTGGTTTACCGAGTGTGCTTGTCAATGATATCGCTATCAATTCTATGGGTCATCTTTTTATTGGAACTTCCGATCCAGCAGGTGTATTTCGTTCGACAGATAACGGTGATAATTGGACTAATGTGAGTAATGGCTTGCCGAATGCTAGTATTTTTTCTTTAGGGATAAACTCAGATGGACAGATTTTTGTCGGAAACATTGATGGCCAAGTCTTCCTGTCAACTGATGAGGGTGAGAATTGGAATGAAGTCAAATCACTTTCCTTTGGGAGTATCCAATCCATTGCCATCAACTCAGATCAACACATATTCCTGGGAACTGGAGGCGACGGTGTTTTCCAGTCAACGGATAATGGCAACCAATGGACACAAATCAATGACGGATTGACGGATTTCAATTGGATTGTCCCCGCTCTTATTATCGATACCTCAGGGATTATTTTCGCCGGTACGGAGCAAGGCGGTGTTTTCCGCAGCAAAGAGACTACGACATCAGTAGATCTACTCAACGACCCTATTCCTCAGCGGTTTTCACTCGAACAGAATTACCCCAATCCGTTCAATCCCGAAACCGTTATTCGTTTTCAACTCCCGGAAGCCAGTCAAGTCGTTTTGAAGATCTATAATGCGATAGGCCAGGAGATTCGAGCCCTGGTCTTGCAAAGACTGGACGCGGGCGAATACAGGGTCACATGGGATGGCCGGGACAGCCGCGGTCTCAAGGTAAAAAGTGGCGTGTATTTCTACCGCATTCAGGCAGGGATTTTCACACAGGTAAAAGAAATGACTCTGATTCGATAGTGTCAAATGATTGTTTCAGGAAGAGGCTCGAATAAAGCTGCCGAATTCT
>JBHHWX010000373.1:0-6266 GCA_046756745.1 bacterium
CTGACGCGGTTCTTGTTTGTCTGGCTGCGGAAGTGCGAAAACTTTCCCAGAAAGTTACGGCCGTTCCTTTTGTTGCGAGATAAAGCTGGAGCATTACATTGTAACCTATTTTAAAGCTCAAGGAGGTGGGGAGTGGATGGTACAGAACAAAGCTGTGAAAGAGGAGAGGGTGAGGTGACAAAGTTTATTTGAAGAAAGCAAAGAGGATTCCCAATATCATACCGACTTGTCCCACCCAGAAGATGAACATCCATTTGATTAAATTTTTTTCCACCCTTCCAACTTCTACCGCTAGCCGCCGTTCAAATTTCTCTTCTATAAATTCCAAAATGTTGTTTTTTTGATTTTCTTGTGATTGATTGATGAGCCTGACTAAGGAGTCGGTCCCCTCATCGCCTAATTTTTCACGCAGAGGTTTTTCTACAGTTACAATTTCGAGAAAATCAAAATATCTTGTGGGTAATTTGAACCATTCTGAATTTCAGGTCTTCCTCGCCAGGGACCTAATAATGGCTCTGTGGATAATGCCATATTGCGTTTCGCAAACTCCTCTTTAAAATAGTGAAGTTCATACCCGACCGCTATTTCAGGGATGGCCTCATAACTATAGTAATACTGGTCTTTTTGAAATGGAAAAGACAATCCCTTAAAAGTTCTGCCATCATCGACGAGAAATGTGCTAAACAAACAGTGACCACCCATTTTCAACATTCTGCAAATTTCTTTTACATAATTGGATATGTCATCGGGCAACATGTGGGTAAATACCGAAATCAAAACAATGGCATCAAAACTATTGTCTGAATAAGGAAATTTAAAAGAACTTGCGGGAAATTTTCCTGATGGATTGTATTCTCCATTGTGGACATCCAGAAAATCGAACTGGAACTTTTTACTGGCTGAATATTTGTTGCTCCGACACGCCTCCAGCGATATTTTCTCAATATCCATACCAACATAATTTCCATCATCCAGTACTTCTGCTAAGGCCACCGCTGTTTGCCCGCATCCACATCCTATATCCAAAACCTTGCTACTTGAAGTTACCCCCCCCGATCTTTTCTTTTAAAATGTTGCGTATGTATTGACCATGTAGAGAGAAACGCTTTCCACCGAATTGTTTGGTGACACCATTTGACCTCACTCTTTTAGAATAGGGTGGAAGGTGAGCACGACCGGAAAAGGCTCTAACAATATAGTCAAAAGGATCTGAAAAGTGTAAAATTTGATTTAGAATGGGATGCTGCCATGAAATACCTTTGAAAACTTTTTTTGCAATATTTTTTGTTAGGCTCATTTTACACCCTATTCACGATCACTAAATTACATATTATACTTATAATACTTAGATATTTTTTTATCAAAGTCAAGAAAAAAATCTGACCAGTAGTAATCGGTCAGTTACAGGGGGAAAATGTAACGCAGGCTTCCAGCCTGCAGGCATCTTGCAGGCAAGATGCCTGCATTACACTCCCCGTAACTGACCGGTTACGACCAGTATTTCTTAATTTCTTATGACCCGTGTGATTAATGAAACCAGTAACGAACCGGCCTGCTCAAGAATTCTTCGATGGAAATGCCTTCTTTCCCGACTAAAAGTATTTGAGACTCAGGAAATTTTTGAGAGAACGATTTCAACCCGATATGCTCCTTCTTAAACAAACCGCTTTTTACCTCGATTGCGAGCAGATGATTTCCTCGTTTAAGGACGAAATCAACCTCCCGGTTATGGTCGCGCCAATAGAATACTTCGATGCCGGTGCCGAGCGCGGAGTTTATCATGTGAGCGCCTACGGCGGTCTCTACCAATCTACCCCACCTCACACTATCTTTTCTCCATTCCTCAAAATTTAGTCCGGAGGTTGTGGTCATGAGTGCTGTATTCATCGCAAGCCATTTCGGGCTAGAAGCTCTGCGACGGATAACCTTGCCGTGCCACTTGGGCACTCCATAGAGCAGTCCGGCCCCCTGCAATAAGTTTTGGTAATGGGCGAGGGTTGTGGTGTTACCCGCGTCTTGCAACTGTCCCATAAGCTTTTGGTACGATAATATCTGTCCGGAATATTCCGCAGCTAATATACAAAGTTGACGCAGAAGCGCGGGTTTTTCAACACGGTTAAGCAGCAAAATGTCCTTACTCAACGCAGTTTCGATCAAAGAATCACGCACATATTGCGCCCAGCGTGTTTCGTCTTCGATTAAGGCTGCCGCTCCGGGATAGCCGCCAAAATACAGAAACGTGTCCAAGTCCCAATCGAAACAAGCCTGGCACTCTTGAAAATACCAATGAGTCGCATGCAGAATCTCAAATCGGCCCGCAAGACTTTCTGTGAGACCGGCTTGGACGAGCAGCGCTGACGAACCCAAGATGATAACTCGGATGTCTCTGCCTTCCCGGGTATCTTCATCCCAGTTGCGTTTGACGACCTCGGACCAACGGCTAATCTTTTGTACTTCATCGAGTACCAGCAAAACCGGTTTGCCCTCTCTTGCATGGAGGCGGGCCACTTCCCACTGTTGCTCAATCCAGTGAGCTTGCGGCGGAGCCGGCAGATCGGCTGTCGTATAGTAGTGCTTTCCAGGCCAAGCTTGCAGAGCCTGATGTACGGCAGTGGTTTTTCCAACCTGACGCGGCCCGGTAACGACCTGCATGAGGCCGCGCTGCTCGTTGATTCGAACCAACAGCTTCCGAACAAGATCACGCTCAAATTTTGGCAGAGTCAACAGAAATCTCCATTTACTCAATATGTTGAGTAAAAGTACTCAATGCTCGGCCAAAAATCAACACGTTTTTTGCAAAGAGTCTTTAACCCGGACAAGCCCCGCAAAAAACGCGGGGTTTAACTACCGGAAACCAAACAGGTTTTTTGAAAAGTTTAGGAAAATAATTGTCGCTGTAACTTACATAATAGCGTCATCAGCAGCCCCGACTACGCCACTCCCCCAAACCGGATCCCGGTCAATTTTGCCATGTCCGGTTTGAAGGTCGTCAGATCTTCGGGACAGAAGTCGCTCAATGTTGCGTGGCCGCATGCCCGGGCCATGATTTTCATCAGCTCAACGCTTGCTTTGAAAAAAGTCGCGAGTTGCTGTGCGGATTTATCGATGATTAAGCGGCCGCGTAAATCCTCGCGTTGCGTGGCGATTCCGACCGGGCAATTGTTGGTGTGGCACGCCCGCATTCCGAGGCACCCGATGGCCTGAATGGCGGAATTGGCCACGGCCACGCCATCCGCTCCCAGCGCTAAAGCTTTGATGAAATCCGATTCGGTTCGCAGGCCGCCGGTGATAATAAGCGTAATCTCTTGTGCCCCTTTGCTGTCGAGATGACGGCGCGCCCGCGCCAACGCCGGAATGCTCGGCACGGAGATATTGTTCTTGAACAGCTCCGGCGAGGCGCCTGTCCCACCCCCGCGGCCATCCAGAATAATGTAGTCAATCCCCATTTGCAATGCAAAATCGATATCGTCTTCGATATGCTGGGCTGAAATTTTGAAACCGATAGGGATGCCTCCGCTCGCCTCTCGAACTTGTTCGGCGATCTCACGGTAATCCTCGGGCGTCTGTAAATCCGCAAACGTCGACGGGCTGATCGCCGGTTCTCCGGGCGTCAATTCACGAACCGTTGCTATTTTACCAGTGACTTTTTTCCCGGGAAGGTGTCCGCCGGTTCCGGTTTTTGCTCCTTGACCCGCCTTAAAATGAAAAGCTTGACAGCGCGCGGCTTTTTCCAAACTCCAGCCGAAACGTCCGGAAGCGAGCTCGTAAAAATATCTGGAGTTGGCGGCTTGTTCTTCGGGAAGCATGCCGCCCTCGCCGGAACAAATGCCGGTTCCGGCAAGCTCAGCGCCTTGTGCCAGGGCGACTTTGGCTTCTTCGCTCAACGCCCCGAAGCTCATGTCGCTCACAAAAAGGGGAATGTGCAGGGTCAACGGCTTTTGAGCTTTCGGGCCAATCACCAGCTTGGTTTCCACCTGTGCGTCATCGAGAAGGGGTTTACGGGCGAGCTGGGCTGTGACCAACTGGATGTCTTCCCATTGCGGCAGCTCGTGGCGCGGCACCCCCATGGCTGAAGTTGTGCCGTGATGGCCGACTTTTTTCAATCCGTTGCGGGCGAGCTCCTGGACGTAGTGGTTGTAAGACTCTTCCGGAGTGCCATGAACATCCGCGTAAAGGCCGAGATATTGATCGCGTTTGTAGGGCTGCGGGTGGTCGACCTCCCAGCGTTTAATTTCGTTTTCATCGACATACACCGCGTCTGTGTCGTTATCGATCCAAGCATTGAACTTATGCAGCGACTCTGCGTTGTTGTACTCGCTGACGCCGGTATCATAACGGTAATCCCAGTAATGGACGCCGCACATCAAATTGTCGCCATCGACATAGCCATCCGACAGCAAAGCGCCACGGTGTTGACACCGGCCGTAAAGAACGGAAACCTTCTCATCATAACGGATGACCACCAGATCCACTTGAGAGACCAACGCGTAAGCAGGTGTGCGGTCTTCAAGCTCGCTCCAACTTGCCACTTTCACTTTTTTGGGTGAGTCTTTTTGTGCCATCTATTTACCTTTCGAGTCAAAAACAAAATTTCGAACTATGATGCTATAATCAGCAGTTATTAAGCTTCGCTGTCATTAACAGAGGTGAATATTTGCTGCTTTCTAAAATGACGCCAAAGGCAAATGACCTAATGACGGGGGTCTTGTCATTCGCTTCGCGTCATTTTGCCATTATTATACAAAAAGTCATTCGCCGTCCATGTGGACGCGCAGCTTTCGAATTTCATCTTGTTCCGTTTGTGAGAGTCCTAATTCTCGACACATTTTTTCAAATGCACTCAGCTCTTTTTCGGTGAGTTCGTTGTCGGACAGGGCTGTGAGATAAGCGATGGTTGCGGCTGCTCTCTTGGATTCCGGAGTCGGAAGGTATGAAGCAATCGTTGTCAACAATGGCGGTTGATGGATGGACTGCCTGAGGATGGCCACGTCCCGCTCTTCTAAACCCTCGTCCTCTGCCCTGGTCTCGAGCAGCCGGATATCTTCTTCTGTTATTTCGCTCTCCGACCAGCTCATAAAAACCATGGCTAACAAGATGCCCAAATCCAAATCAAGCGTCGCGTCGCGATCCGAATCTCCAGAGACGGTTTTCTGACTCAGGAAATCGGTAGCGATTTGTTTCGTGTCTTCCAAAGGAGTTTTTGCCTGGGCTGACAACAAGCGTGCGCGAATCATATCAAACGGCATGAGAAAGTTACTGCCATCGCGGCGTAAATAGAAGTGCTGCGAGCCGGTCATGTATAAACGTGCGTTTCCCTTTGAAACCTGAATTTCCACAACCCAGGAAGAATCCTTATTTTCGATTGGCACAAATTCGATCTTATATAACTCCGGCTCCACAGAGGGTTGAAACTTGTTGACGACTTTACTGATTTCCCTGCGTAAGGCGTCGCGCTGGTCTCTATCGAGCTGGATGCCTAAAACGCGACCGTTGTTCTCAATGCCAAACAGAATCGTTCCGCCGTTGGTGTTCAAAAATGCATTGAGGTACTCGGCTATATAATAATCGCGAATTGTCTTTATGGGGTCTTTTGATTTTTGCAAGCTCTTGAATTCATGCTCCCTGTCCTCCTCAACCGTAACGGTTTCTCCGTAGCGATATACAGGCGTTCCAGGTGGTTTGGGCGCCTTCTCCATTTCCACAGGTTCTTCATTCTCGATAACAATTTCGACCGCTTTGGGTCCTTTTTTTTCTTCGATGATGGTAAAGCTAACCCGCTGTCGTTTTTTTAAAGAACGCACTTGTTTATCGGTGATGTCGCGGTGATGCACAAAGACTTCGCTGCCATCTCTGCACAGGATAAAGCCAAAACCTTTGACCGGGTCGAACCATTTAATTGTGCCTGTTTGTCGACTTTCCAATCCGCCTCCTTAAAATTGAAACCCAGCGCGGTTGAACCGCACGTGAAAACAACTCAAATCAGTATAACACAATTGTATACCCTATTGATGCAAGGATTGATGGATTACTGGATTCTTGTGACTGTTTTTCATTGAGCCATTACTCCATCAAAGCGCCGTTGTCACTTCCACGGTGCACATCAGAATAAACGCGAAAAAAAGAAGGAGATGTGCGAGGCAATATAAAACATAGACGGAAAGATTTCAATAAAAATAAAAACAAAAAAATGTGAAAATTGTGAAGATAATCACTTGATTCTCATTTGGTTTTTCTTATTTTGTTAATTAGTGTTTGACCGAAAACTT
>JBHHWX010000374.1:0-6210 GCA_046756745.1 bacterium
CGCCAAGGATAAAAGATACTTCTCGGCAGCGTTTTGTATCTCCCTTTTAGCCGACCCTACGATTACAAGAAGAAAATGGAAAAATTAGGGTGCCAAAAATTACTTGGGATTTCATGGTATCCCCAAGCCACAGGAAATGATCAATGTATCTTGTATCTTACTTGATGTGTTGGTTAGCGTTTTACACAAGGCTGTATAACAGGATGAAGGGATTGCCGTTAATCATGGTAGTTCGACTACCGCTCCAGGAATCCATTCATCCGACAAGCCTGTATTTGCGGTAAGAATAAAATTATTGAGAGGGAGATGGGACCGGCGTCCGGGCGGCTTTTGCGGCTTTGACAACCCGGCCGCTTTTGATGCACTGAGTGCACACACGAATTCTTTTCACCTGTCCATTTATCACCGCACGCACACGCTGCAAATTCGGCAGCCAGCGTCTTTTTGTTAAATTATGGGCGTGGCTGACGTTATTGCCCACCATCGGTCCTTTGCCACATATTTCACATCGTTTTGCCATCAATTTCTCCTCTATTTTCTATTACCCCGAAAAACTTTCTCATTAATCAAACGGAGTATTGGATTGTTGGAGTGATGGATTTCTGTAAGTTTGCAACGTAGCCATCTCTTACTCCTGTAATCCAGTATTCCATTACTCCTCTGAATGAGACGATTTGCCCTCATATATGTCCGGATCAATTTTGGTTGCGGCTCTGCTGCGTTAGGCTTGTAAACGGAAAAAGGATACGAATAAAATCACTAAAATGCAAGCTTTGTTTTACTGTTTACGTAATCGGTCAGTTAGGGTTAGCGGGTATCAGTCAGGAATAGGTAATTCGTTGGGTGTTCACGCTTCAGCGTGTTTTTGTACCGCCCCTCCCAAAGCAAGCTGAAGCTTGTACACCGCCATCCACCCGTAACTGACGTAACTGACCGATTACTTGTTTACTCCTCAAACTTAGTTCCGATGATAAGTTTCTTCACCCCGCTCTGCTTTGCCATATCCATAACACGTACCACAACTCCATGCGTGGCGTCTTGGTCAGCCTTGAGGATTAAAGCGCCATCCTTCATACTGGGGAGAGCTTCTTTGAGCCGGGACGCTAAATTGTCCGTAGATACTTCGTCTTGGTTTAGGAACATTTTTCCTTCATGGTCGATAAACAGCACGTAGTCTCTCTGCTCCGTCACGACCGCACTGTCAGCATGCGGCAGCTCCAATTTGATACCGGGTTGTTCCAAAAATGTCGAAGAAATCATGAAAAATATCAGCAACAGAAAGAGCACATCGATCAACGATGTGATATTAATCAATTGCTTCCGTTTTTTCTGTTTAGTTCGAAATTGCATCGGCTTCTTTCACCTTATTTGTTGATTTAAATGATGCGACTTTTTTGAGAAGCGCTGCTGAGTGTTTTTCGATTT
This sequence comes from bacterium, assembly GCA_046756745.1. GTDB lineage: Bacteria > Zhuqueibacterota > Zhuqueibacteria > Oceanimicrobiales > Oceanimicrobiaceae > JBHHWX01. The sequence continues at coordinate 1,426 of JBHHWX010000374.1, forward strand.
CAACAATCAAATCCTCAGCCTTATCCAAGAAGTAGTTGAACACCACCACGGCCGGGATGCCTATCGAGAGACCGACGATCGTGGTAATTAAAGCCTCTGAAATCCCCCCGGACAAAGCGGTGGCTTGTCCAACGCCGAGTTGTGAAATAACATCAAACACTTTCAAAATTCCAATCACTGTTCCCAAAAGACCCAACAGAGGCGCGATTCCGGCAATAGTTTCCAAAGCCACCAGCCCACGTTCGAGCGTCCTGACTTCCTGCCGGCCCTGGTCAAGTAAAGCCTCTTTGATCTCTTCCTTTTCCAGATTGCGGTTCTCCAAACCGACACGGATGATGTTCGCAAAGGAGCCGTCATGTTTTTCGCATATGGACAAAGCCAGCCCGATATCTTCCGGTCCCTGAATGTTGTCCAGAACATTGACGATTTCCGGGATGATGACCTTCTTGCGTCGTAATGTCAACATTTTTTCGAGAACGATCGCGAGTCCCAATACCGAGCATAACGCTAAGGGGATCATGATAATGCCGCCTTTAACTAAAAACTGCCAAATTTCTGTCATTATTCTGTCCTTTCTTTGTTACCTTTGTTTGCGAATGAAAAAACTGAATTTCGCTGTGACTTCTAAATATCTCTCAGGGAAATCCGCCGGAAGCCGCTCATATGGGACGGAAACTTCTATCGCTTTCACACTCGTCTGCATTAATGTCTCATGACCATTATATTCTAATAATTCCAAATCCCTGAGCTCTCCGTTCGGATAAATTTTAAATTTTAATAAAGTCTCTCCGCTTATCATGCCTAAACGATAAAACGCTGGAGGCGGGAAAATATTCCCTTGCACCTTTTTTTTCAATCTAAGCATGTATGGCGCAAAATTCCAATTATAGGTGTTAAAAGAAAAACCGCCCATGATTGGAGCCCGTGATTCCTGATTGTCGTGTCGAACTTGCGGTAAGGTAGGTTGCGCGCCGGGATTACGTACTGTTTGCCGCTGAATTAAGGATTCCCGGCTAAACTTTTCTGCCTCTGTGACCGAATAAGGCCCGGATGCATCCGGCTCAAGAGGGGCTTCTCTCGAGGATTCCTTGACCGCCTGCTTCTGGTCAGCTAACTGCCCTGGTTCTCCAGGCGGCGTCTGAGGAGTCGGCAGCTCTTTGCTGTCAAAATCGCCGCGGGCAAACGGAGCCGCCACAGGCAGACTGGGGTCGGTTTCGGAGTTCATCGCGAGTGCGTTTTTATCGGAAGCTAAATCCGCTTGTTCCTGTTTTTCCTGCGTTTCAGCGGTTTCCGGTGTTTCCACCACTTCAATCGGTTTTGGCGGACGCTCGAGATTCAAAACAAGCGGGGCTGTGTCCAATTCGGCGGTTTTCGGGGATGACGCCATAAACAACCCCAGGACCAGAAGCAGCCACAGGAGTGCAAAAAAAGCAGCATGAAAGGCGAAGGAAACCACGATAAGTATCAGGCGTTTTCGGAACAGTTTTGAGGCCATTTCAGATTTCCACTCGCATTAGGTCCGTTGCCTTAATCGCCATACCGTCGAACTGTTCCCGGCAGGGAGTTAAAATATCCTCCTCATCACAGGGCGGATATAAGTGCGTAAGAATCAATGTCTTCACCCCGGCAGCGGCGGCTATCCTACCCGCCTCGGACGGCGTCAGATGCCCTTTTAACTTCATGCTATCCGGGAAAGAGCACTCCAAAACCAGGACGTCGGCCTGGCGGGCCAGCCGGATTATACCGTCGCAAAAATCGGTATCGCCGGAATACACAAAAACCTTGTCACCGGCTTCAAACCGGTAGCCAATCGCATTGTGGGAATGCTGCATCAACTCTGTTTCAAAGTGCCAATCCTGAAAAATCCGTTTCTCAGCCGAAAGCTCGGTGATCGAAATATCATACTCGACCTCGGTGATGCCGGTACCGTAAATCCCGGTCAGAGTTGTATAAAAGTCTTGAAACCCAACCGGTCCGAAAATATGCAACGGTTTTGTTCGGATAAAACCGGGAGTGTGTTTACTCGCAAATAAAAATGGGATCAAATCGATGGTATGGTCCGCGTGCAGATGAGTATAAAAGATCTTGTCGATTTCTCGATATGAAATGCCTGCTTCTAAGCATTTACGAATCGTACCGGTCCCGCCATCAAGTAAAAATACCTGGTTGTGTACTCTGAGAACATATCCGGAGGGCCCTCGTTCAGGACTCAGCGCCCCGCTGCCGCTGCCGATGATGGTTAGTTCCATAAAAGGATTCAATATGTTTAGTTCTTAATCATGAATCAAACGGAGTTTTGTAAGTTTGCAACATCGCCATCTCTTACTCCGTTAATCCAGTGCTCCATGACTCCACTTTATTTAGGAATTATAGTACAATCAATAAAGTCTTGCACAAAAATGCAAACTTTTTAAAGAAAACTATTAAAAAGAAAGCCACGGAATAACACTGATTGACACGGATAAAAATACAAATTAAACCAGTTTATGGATAAAATGAATTTTGTATATGAAGTCAGAATTGTTGATTGATTAATGATTAACAAAATCCGTGTTTCATCAGTGTGAATCCGTGGCTAATAATTTGCGGCTTCGTCGTGCTGGGAATTATTGAGGCGACAAAACTCATTCGCAGCCCCGTATCCTTGCCAATGGCCGCAATCGAACAAACGTCCCTTCAGCCTCACGCCGAGAACTTTTCCGTGTTGTACCATCTTTTGCAAAACAGGCACCTCATCCTTGTTCTGCAAAATGTCCGTTTCGATTTCATCTGCAAAGTCAAAAAACCCGCCTGTGAGCAAAGCACGACCGCACGCGCGTAAACCGCTTGCTGTTCTCGTCAAATGGAAGGTGTCCCGGGTTTTATCTTTAAGCCCGGTAATTCGAAATAAGTCATTTTTTATCTCTCGAACGTCCACATTGCCGCTGTTGCTGAAAAGCTCTTTCGTCTCCTCTTTGACTTCTATCAACGCTAAAACGCTCTGTCTGTATTCCTCAAAAACATTTAACAGATTCTCAACTGAAGAGGTTGCATCAAAATAGACGTTATCCGGCATGAGCAACAAAAAAGGCTCTCCTTGTATCGCGTCCCTTACCCGGAAAATCGCATCCATGACGCCTAATGGATTGCTCTGATAAACAAATTGTAAGTGAAGATTCTCATTGTGCCAAAGTGTTTGAGAACAAAATTGACGAATCGCCTCTTTCTCTTTATGGATGATGATAAAGATGTCATCAATGCCGGCCGCCGCCGCTTCGGAAATCGCATAAGAGATCATCGGCAACTGCCCGACAGGAAGAAGTTCTTTAGGCACAGCAGGTGTTAAAGGAGACATTCTGGTTCCCATCCCGGCAGCCGGTATCACCGCTTTCGTTACTTTCATGGTATTATACAGTCACAACCTGCGAGTATTCCTTCTGACACATCGTTAATCGTGTACAATATTTGCGTGTTATGTTTTTGTGAAGTGCTGTGGTTACCATTCTAACACGGTATTGTCTCAGCTTATTTCGCAGATGTAAAAACGAGCGCTCTTTTAACTTAGTCTGGCATGGTCTCATTATCAACCCACCTCAAATAATCGTCCGATCCGCCGATGATAGGCATCGCAATGATTTCGGGTACATCGTAGCTGTGCATCGCTTTGACTTTGGTTACGATTTGCGCCAAATTTGTTTTTACGCTTTTGATTACGATCAGAACTTCGGATTCTTCGTCAATTTTTCCCTGCCATCGAAAAATCGACAGTACAGATGGAACGACATTTGCGCACGCAATGAGCTGTGCATCGAGTAATTCTCTGCTGATTTTCTTAGCCTCCTCCTCAGAACCACAGGTCACGAAAACGACGATTCTCTCAGACACGATCTCCTCCGTTTAAAACAACCATAAACAAAAAACGGTGAAGCTGATGACTTCACCGTCCGTGATTCATTGAATAATCGTTCTGTGATTATCTCGAACCTATTTCAAAATCTTCCTACCAAAGTAATCCTATTCAGGGAGCCGACCTCGCCAAACGATGAAAAAGAGTAATCGACGTTAAACGTGTTCACTTTAAGTCCCAGTCCAAGAGAAATGCCAGCCAAACGATCTTTACTTGTATCTACTTTTTGCTCTTGTCCGGTAGAGTTATATCCCAGTCGAAAAAGGAGCTGTTCGGTTAAGGAAAATTCGCCCCCGACTCGAAAATCCAGACTTTCATTCTCATATTTAATTAACGCACCGCTGACTAAAAGCGGAAGATGTGATAACCCTTTGGACGCGCCGAACTGAACGTTGAAAGGCAGATCATCTTTGGTTTGTATGAAAGCGCTTGTGACTTTACCTACATTAAAAACACCCAAGCCAAAATTTAGATTTTGGTCGGGAAGAGAATAAAGCACACCAATATCTGCTGCAACGGCGGTTTCTGAAAAGCTATCTATTTGAAAACGGATAAATTTTGCGCTTCCGCCGATAGAGACATTTTTTGTTACGTTTTGCGCATACCCTAACATAAGCGTGACACTGCTTGCCCCGAACTCGCCGGTATCGGCATTATTTGCGTCCTTACCATCAAATTGACCATAGTCGAAAAAATGCAAACCTACCGCCGCGGTTCCTCGAAACAGAGGCTGGGCATACGCAAGAAACCCGGATTGAAAATCTAACAGGTGATTGAGATAAGTCAATGTTCCCTGGCGCGTGCTCAGAGCGGTTAAACCCGCGGGATTATAAAAGAGATTGTGGATATCCCCGGGCATGGCCACAAAAGCGCCTGCCATTGCAGAAGGACGGGCGCCA